>NZ_JBHXJE010000016.1:0-123329 GCF_042723275.1 Streptomyces sp. NPDC058373
CTTCCTCACCGGAGCGTCGGCGCCCCCGCGCCGTGGCCGTCGGCGCCCGCGCCCTGGACGCCGCGCCGACCCGTACGCGACCCACCCTCCCCCCACACGGACGGAGCAGCACATGCCGACGCAGAAAGGCCGCCAGCAGAAGGCCCGCAAACAGAAGGGCCGCCGCCACCGCACCGTCAACCGCACCCCGCGCCCCGTCACCCGGAGCCGGCCGCCGGGCAGCGCCGGGCAGGGCACCGGGCCCACGGCGCCGACGGCCACCGCCCGGACGGCGGCGTCCGCGGCCCCGAGGCCGGCGGCCGAAACGGCGTCCGCCGGAACGCGGGCGGCCGCGCCGCCCGAGCCCCCGCGGCAGGCGTCCCCCGCGCCCCTCCCCGACGCTCCCGCCGAGCTCTTCGCCCCCGTCGGCGCGGGCGGGCTCGGGCGGACCGCCGAGCGGAGCTGGCGCCACCTGGCCGCCGCCGGTGCCGAGGGCGCCGGCCTGGACGAGGTGAGCGCGGCCGTGGGCTACCAGCAGGCCACGGTCACCCGCCACCTGGAGGGCCTCGCCGAGCGCGGGTTCGCGCGGGTGGACGGCGAGCGCTGGTACGCCGTGGCGCCCGGCGGCGTACCGGCCGGGGCCACGAGCGGCGTTCCCGCCCGCGCCTGACGGGACGTCGACGCGCGCGGGCCGGGCCCGCATCGCGGGGCCCGGAAGAGCACCTTGGGACAGCGTCGCCCGCCTCTCGCGCCCGTATCGCCCCGGACCTCAAATAGAACTATTCACTCACTCCGTTACGTGGCCGGTGCAGACAACGTTGGGCACTGCGGTTCGTTCCCTGGCCGGGTCTGGGCGGCATCCAGCTCCCCAGACCCGGCGCCCGAAGAAGAAACCGTTCCTCAATTCCCCGGTCGCCATCCGACACGGCGCGTTCGGGTGGCGGCGGGAAACCGCCCGCATTTCCTCAGTTTCCTCGCACCCATCCGGTCGTTACCGATAACGACGGCGACGACACGGGGCGTGACACCGACTCGTGCAGCGCGAAAGACGTAGCTGTGTAGGGCGTCGCCGCCGGAAAGGTACAACCGTGAAGTACATGAAGAGCGCCGCATTCATCGCCGGTTCGCTGATGGCCGTGGGCGTGGCCACCCCGGCCCTGGCCGACGCGGGCGCCGGTGCCGCCGCCACCAACTCCCCCGGCGTCATCTCGGGCAACGCCGTCCAGGTCCCGGTCCACATCCCCGTGAACCTCTGCGGCAACACCGTGAACGTCGTCGGCCTGCTGAACCCGGCCTTCGGCAACACCTGCGCCAACGTCTGACGGCGCCCTCCGGGCGCGCGACGCCTGGACCCGCGGAGCGGCCCCCGAGCGCACGCCATGCGTTCGGGGGCCGTTTCCCCCAGCAGCACGGGCGGGCATCGGGCCCTCCCGACCTGAAAAGACAGGGAACGATCAAGTGCGACAGGTTATGAGCAGGAGCATGCTCGCCGCCGCGGCGGCGACCGGCCTCCTCTCGGTGACGGGCGGAGCCGCCTACGCCGACGCCGGAGCGGCGGGGGCCGCCACCAACTCCCCCGGGGTCGCTTCCGGCAACGCCGTCCAGGCCCCGGTCCACGTGCCGGTGAACCTCTGCGGCAACACCGTGAACGTCATCGCGCTCCTCAACCCGGCCTTCGGCAACGCGTGCGCCAACACCGGTGACGGTGGCGCCCAGGCGGAGGCCGCCGCGACCGACTCCCCCGGCGTGGCCTCCGGCAACGCCGTGCAGGCCCCGGTCCACGTGCCGGTGAACGTCTGCGGCAACTCCGCCAACGTGGTCGGCCTCCTCAACCCGGTCTTCGGCAACGAGTGCGTCAACGGCGGCGCTCAGCCGCCCACGGAGGAGCCCCCCACCGAGCAGCCCCCGACCGAGGAGCCGCCCACGGAGGAGCCCCCGACCGAGGAGCCTCCGACCGAGGAGCCCCCCACCGAAGAGCCGCCCACGGAGGAGCCCCCCACCGAGCAGCCCCCGACCCAGGAGCCGCCCACGGAGGAGCCCCCCACGGAGGAGCCCCCCGCCGAGGAGCCCCCGGCCGACGAGCCGCCCGCCGACGAGCCCCCCACCGGGCGCGACAAGCCGAAGGACGAGCTGGCCCGGACCGGCGCCGACCAGATCGGTGCGGCCGCCGCTCTCTCCGCCGCCCTGCTCGGTGGTGGCCTGCTGATGGTCCGCCGCGGCAACGCCGCCCGCCGCTGACCGACCGGGCCCCTCGGGCCCACCGCGCCCCGCCCGGCCCCACCGCCGGGCGGGCCCGCGATCGGGCCGCCTCACGGAATGCGTGAGGCGGCCCGATCGGCGTTTCCCAGCGGCTCCGCGCCCCCGCGGCGCATTCGCGATTGCTCGAAGGCCCTTACTGCTGGGGCAAATCACCGCTCGGGCCACAGCGGAGGCCTACGGCAATTGCGGGGCCCCGCAGCCGCGGGCGCGCATTCCCCGGCCGGGAGAGGTGAGCAGCTCGCGCGGCGGATTTCCGGCCGCCCCCTTTCCGTACGCGGCGCCCATTCCGCGCCCGGCGCGCGCTCCTCCACCCGGTCGCACCATCAGCCCGGCACCGGCCACGCGTCCGGGTGAATCGGTCGGAGCCGGCCGTCCGCCGGGTTTCCCCGACGGGCGCTTTTCGTTGAGCAGGCGGACGCGAGAAGTCAGATGCGAGCACTCGGACGAGCACTCGGATTCGACCGGACCGCCGGGCCGTTCCCGGCGTGGAAGAAGGACCCACATGAAGCACCGCAGGACCGCCTCCGCCGTCGCCGTCTCGATGCTGGCCGCCGGTGCCGCCGCCGCGGCGGCCACCCCGGCGCTCGCCGCCGACAGCACGTCGGTGCCGATGAGCCTCAACGCCGGCGTGGACACGCTGACCCGGTCGCTAGAGACCGACCGCCTCGGCGGCCAGCTCACCGACCCGTTGCTGCGTGGCGCCGACAGCGCCGTGGACCAGGTGCGGGGCAGCGACCTCGGGAAGGCCGGGGAAGGCGTCGGCCAGGTCGCCGGTGCCGCCCAGTCCCTGCTCGGCGGGGTGCCGCTGGAGGGCCTGCCGCTGGCCTGAGCCGGGGGACCGGCGGCGGCGCCCGTGCACGACCGCGCGCAGGGCGCACCCGCTGGGCGCCCGTCCGGCCCCCGAAGACCCCCCGGAGTGCTGGTCGGCGGCGCGGCGCGTTAGGGGTGGGGGCCTGCGGAGGTATGGCTCCTGACGTCCCTTTTTCTCCGCACACAGGAGTAAGCATGCGCAAGATGCTCGGCCGTACGGCAGCCGCCGCGGCCCTCGCCGCCGCCGCCATCGTCCCGCTCGCCGGCACCGCCTCGGCCGTGGAGCCGACGCCCACCGGCCACCAGGGCACCTTCTGGAGCGACCCGGACAACGACTACCCGACCGACCAGAAGCAGGACAACGACCTCCTGGACCTCGACCAGGTGCTGAACGACGCGCTCGACCTCGACCTCCTCTGACCGGCGGTCGAAACCGGAGGCGCCTGGAGCCCTCGGGCCCGCTGACGCTTCCTTCCCGGGGCTAGCCCTGGGCGCTTGGGAAGGGGCTCCGCGCCCCACGGTGCGCGGAGCCCCTTCCGCGTACCCGGGGCAGCCGGCTCCTCGCAGTGGGTGGACCGCTCAGGCGGAACCCGGCGCCCGCCGCACCCCTCCGACGGGCCAGGGCGCGGGATTCAGGCCGGTGCGGCGGCGCGCTCGTCGACGATGCGGCGGATCTTGCCGACGGAGCGTTCCAGCGTCTCGGGGTCGACGATCTCCACGGCGGCGGTGACGCCGACGCCGTCCTTGATGGCCTTGCCGATCGCCGCGGCGGCGCTCTCGCGCACCGCGGTGCCGGCGGTGGGCCGGGCCTCGGCGCGCACGGTGAGGTGGTCCATCCGGCCGCGCTTGGTCAGCCGGAGCTGGAAGTGCGGGGCGACGCCCTCGGTGCGGAGCAGGATCTCCTCGATCTGGCTCGGGAAGAGGTTGACCCCGCGCAAGATGATCATGTCGTCGGAGCGTCCGCTGATCTTCTCCATCCGGCGCATGGCGGGCCGGGCGGTGCCGGGCAGCAGCCGGGTCAGGTCGCGGGTGCGGTAGCGGACGACGGGCATGGCCTCCTTGGTGAGGCTGGTCAGGACCAGCTCACCGGGCTCGCCGTCGGGCAGCACCTCGCCGGTGACCGGGTCGACGATCTCCGGGTAGAAGTGGTCCTCCCAGAGGTGCAGGCCGTCCTTGGTGTCGACGCACTCCTGGGCGACGCCGGGGCCCATCACCTCGGAGAGGCCGTAGATGTCGACGGCGTGCAGGTCCATCCGCTGCTCGATCTCCCGGCGCATCTCCTCGGTCCACGGCTCGGCGCCGAAGACGCCCGCGCGCAGCGAGGTGGAGCGCGGGTCGATGCCCTGGCGGTCGAACTCGTCGAGGAGGGTGAGCAGGTAAGAAGGGGTGACCATGATGATCTCGGGACGGAAGTCCTGGATGATCTGGACCTGCCGGGCGGTCATGCCGCCGGAGGCGGGGATCACGGTGCAGCCGGCCCGCTCCACGCCGTAGTGCGCGCCGAGGCCGCCGGTGAACAGCCCGTATCCGTACGCCACGTGGACCTTGTCGCCCGGGCGGGCGCCGGCGGCGCGCAGCGAGCGGGCGACGAGGTCGGCCCAGACGGAGAGGTCGTTGTCGGTGTAGCCGACGACGGTGGGGCGGCCGGTGGTGCCGCTGGAGGCGTGGATGCGGCGGATGTCGGCCTGCGGGACGGCGAACATGCCGAAGGGGTACGACGCGCGCAGGTCTGCCTTGGCGGTGAAGGGGAACCGCGCGAGGTCGTCCAGGGTGCGGCAGTCGTCCGAGGTGACCCCGGCCTCCTCGAACTTGTGGCGGTACAGCGGCACGTTGTCGTAGGCGTGGCGCAGACTCGCCTGCAGCCGCTCCAGCTGGAGGACGCGCAGCTCGGGCACGGTGAGGCGCTCGGCGGGGTCCTTCAGCTCGTCGGGCAGCGGCTCGCCCAGCCGGGACGTCCCTGTCCCGGCCGCAGTGGTGTTCATGATCATCCTTCCACGGCTCGTATCACGCGGCTGTGGCCGCGGAACTCGGCGACGACCTGGTCGTCACGGGTGATGCGCACGTCGTAGACGCCGCTGCGTCCGAAGCGGGTGCGTTCGACGGCGTGGGCCGTCAGGACGTCGCCCTCGCGGGCGGGGGCGACGAAGACGATGTCGGCCGCGGCTCCCACGGTGACCGGACCGTAGCTGTTGCAGGCGCAGGCGAAAGCGGTGTCGGCGAGCGAGAAGAGGAAGCCGCCGTGGGCGTTGCCGTGGCCGTTGACCATGGCGCCGGTGACGGTCATCCCGACCCGCGCGGTGCCTTCGCCGACCGCCTGGAGGGTCATCCCGAGCCCCTGCGAGGCGGCGTCGGCGGCGAACATGCGGGCGGCGGGGTTGTCGGGGACGAGGCCGACGGGGCCGGCGGCCGGGGTGCGGGTGCCGGGGTCCCCGGCCGCGAGCTCCCCGGCGGCGGCCTCCCGGACGGCACGCGCGCCCACGCCTCCCGCCGGCGCCCCCTGGTCCCCTGCCGGCGCGCGTGGCGCTGCCCGCGTCACCCGGTCGGCCGTACCGGCCGTGTCGGGTGTCGCGGCCCCGCGCCCGGGTGCCGGGGCGGGCGCGTCGGCGCTCCCGCCGGCCGGCGGCACGCCCGGAGTCACGGCCTCCGCCGCTGCCGGGAGACCGGTGCGGGGGCCGGTGCGGGGAGCGGCCCGCGAGCCGGTCCGCGTGTCCTCGCCACGTCCCATGCGGCCATCACCCCTTGCTGCCCGACCGAACATTCGGTTAGCTTGCGACCAGCTCAGTAATTCAGCATCCGATCTGCCTGTCAAGGGGTGCCCATGCCTTCTCCCGACGCCACCGCCACCACCGGTGCGGCCGACTTCTTCGCCCGCCACGAGACCCTGCTGAGCAGGGCTTCGGCCGAGATCACCGCCCGCGGCTTCTGGTCGGCGTACCCGGAGTCGCCGAGCCGTTCCGTCTACGGCGACGGCGCGGCCGAGGCGGGCGAGGCGGCCTTCGAGGCGCGGCTCGGCCAGGCCTTCGAGCTGCCCGGGCACCCGGGCGAGCCCGGTGCCGTCGGCGGTGAGGTCTCCCCGTACGGCCGGGTGCTCGGCGTGACGTACCCGCGCCTGGCCCCCGCCGACGCGGTGGCCGCCGCCAAGGCCGCCGGGCGCGGCTGGCGCCGGGCGACGCCGGACGAGCGGGCCGGGGTCGCGGCGGAGATCCTGGCCCGGCTCAACGCGGCCTCCTTCGAGATCGGCCACGCCGTCCACCACACCACCGGCCAGCCCTTCGTGATGGCCTTCCAGGCGGGCGGGCCGAACGCGCAGGACCGGGGTCTGGAGGCGGTGGCGTACGCCTGGGCGGAGCAGAAGCGGCACCCGGCGGCGGCGCGGTGGGAGAAGCCCGCCCGCAAGGGGGAGCCGACGGTGCTGGAGAAGACCTTCACGCCGCTCGGCGCGGGCGTCGCGCTGCTGATCGCCTGCAACACCTTCCCGACCTGGAACGGCTACCCGGGCCTGTTCGCCTCGCTGGTCACCGGCAACCCGGTGATCGTCAAGCCGCACCCGGGCGCGGTCCTGCCGCTGGCGATCACCGTCGCGATCGCCCGCGAGGTGCTGGCCGAGGCCGGGTTCGACCCGGACGTGGTGCTGCTGGCCGCCGAGGAGGCCGACGGGCGCAGCGCCGCCGAGCTGGCCGTCCACCCGGACGTGCGGATCGTCGACTTCACCGGCTCCTCGGAGTTCGGCACCTGGCTGGAGCGCAACGCCCTCCAGGCCGCCGTGTACACCGAGAAGGCCGGTCTCAACACCGTCGTCCTGGACTCCACCGACGACTACAAGGGCCTGCTGCGGAACCTCTCGTTCTCGCTCTCCCTCTACAGCGGCCAGATGTGCACCACCCCGCAGAACCTCTACGTACCGCGCGAGGGTTTCGCCACCGACCAGGGCGTGAAGACCCCGGTCGAGTTCGGCGCCGACCTGGGCGCGGCCCTCGACAAGCTGCTCGGCGCCCCGGAGCGGGCGGCCGGCACGCTCGGCGCGCTGGTCGGCGCCCCGGTCGTGGAGCGGGTCGAGCGGGCCGCGAAGCTCGGCGGGACGAGCTGGGGCGGGCAGGCCCTGGTCCACCCCTCCTCGGAGGCGGCCGTGCAGCGCTCGCCGCTGGTCACGCTGGTGGACGCCGACGCGGACGCCGAGACGTACCGCAGCGAGTGGTTCGGGCCGGTCTCCTTCGTGGTCGCCACCGACTCCACCGACCACTCCCTGGCGCTCTTCCGGGAGACCGTCGGCGAGCACGGCGCGCTGACCGCCACCGTCCACTCCACCGACGAGGCCGTGCTGGAGCGGACCCGCGAGGCGGCGCTCGACGCGGGCGTGCACCTGGCGGAGAACTTCACCGGCTCCGTCTTCGTCAACCAGTCGGCGGCCTTCAGCGACTTCCACGGCTCGGCCGCCAACCCGGCCGCCTCCGCCACCCTCACCGACCCGGCCTTCGTCACCGGCCGCTTCCACACCCTCCAGTCCCGCCGCCCGGCGCGCGCCGTCCAGGGGGCCTGAGGTGCCGGAGGAGGTCTACCTGATCGACGGGGCCCGCACCCCGCAGGGCAAGTACGGCGGCGCCCTCGCCCAGGTCCGCCCCGACGACCTGGCCGCGCTCGTCGTCGGCGAGGCCGTGCGGCGCTCCCAGGTGCCCGCCGACGCGATCGACGAGGTGATCCTCGGCGCCGCCAACCAGGCGGGCGAGGACAACCGCGACGTGGCGCGGATGGCGGTGCTGCTGGCGGGGCTGCCGCACACCGTGCCCGGCTACACCGTCAACCGGCTCTGCGCCTCGGGCCTGACCGCCGTCGCCTCCGCCGCGCAGGCCGTCCGCTCCGGCGAGGCCGAGGTGGTGGTGGCGGGCGGCGTCGAGTCGATGACCCGCGCCCCCTGGGTGATGGCGAAGCCGGGTACGCCCTGGGCCAAGCCCGGCGAGGTCTTCGACACCTCGCTGGGGTGGCGGTTCACCAACCCCCGGTTCTCGGCGGCCGACCGGGCCCCGGCGCCGGGCGAGGGGCCGGTGACGCTGTCGATGGGCGAGACGGCCGAGGAGGTCGCCGCGCTCGACGGGATCACCCGCGAGAACTCCGACGCCTTCGCGCTCCGCTCGCACCAGCGGGCCGTCGCCGCCCAGCGCGCCGGGCGCTTCGACCGGGAGATCGTCCCGGTCCCGGTCAAGGACGGCGAGGTCACCGCCGACGAGGGGCCGCGCCCCTCCACCACCCTGGAGAAGCTGGCCACGCTGCGGACCGTCTTCCGGGCCGACGGCATCGTCACCGCCGGCGCCTCCTCACCGCTCTCCGACGGCGCCTCGGCGCTCGTCGTGGCGAGCGGCGCGGCCGTAGAGCGGTACGGACTGACCCCGCGCGCCCGGATCACCGCCGCCGCCTCGGCCGGGGTCGAGCCGCACCTGATGGGCCTCGGCCCGGTCCCGGCGACCCAGAAGGCGCTGGAGCGGGCCGGGTGGACGACCGCCGACGTGGAAGCGGCCGAGCTGAACGAGGCGTTCGCCGCGCAGGCGCTCGCCGTGATCGGCCGCCTGAAGCTGGACCCGGAGCGGGTCAACGCGGACGGCGGCGCCATCGCACTCGGCCACCCGCTGGGCTCCTCCGGCTCCCGCATCCTGCTGACCCTGCTGGGCCGCCTGGAGCGCGAGGAGGCACGGCGCGGCCTGGCCACGCTCTGCGTCGGCGTCGGCCAAGGCGTCGCGATGCTGGTGGAGCGGGTATGAGTACGGGTACGGGGACCCCCGAGCAGGACGCCGGTACCGCCATGGACACCGCATCCGAGCACACCGGGCCGTCGCCCCTGGCGTCGGCCAAGTTCACCACGCTCACCGTCGAGGAGCGCCCGGACCGGGTCGTCGTCACCCTGGACCGGCCCGAGGCGCGCAACGCCATCAGCGCCCGCATGATCCGCGAGCTGCACACCGTCTGCGAGGCGCTGGAGGACGAGCCGCGCTTCCTGCTGCTGACCGGCGCGGGCCGGGTCTTCGCGGGCGGTGCCGACATCGCCGAGCTGCGCGAGCGCGGCCGCGACCAGGCGCTCCAGGGCGTCAACAGCCGCCTCTTCGAGCGGGTGCGGCGCCTCCCCCTGCCGACGCTGGCCGCCGTCGACGGCTGGGCGCTGGGGGGCGGCGCCGAACTGGCCTACGCCTGCGACCTCAGGATCGCCGGGCCCGACGCGGTCTTCGGCAACCCGGAGCCCGGCCTCGGCATCCTCGCCGCCGCCGGCGCCTGCTGGCGGCTGCCCGAGCTGGTCGGCGAGTCGGTCGCCAAACAGGTGCTGCTGGCCGGCCGACGGCTGGACGCGCGGGCGGCGCTCGCCTGCGGCCTGGTCGCGGACGTGGTCCCCGCCGATGAACTGACGGCCGCCGCCCACCGGATGCTGGACCGGATGGCCCGCCAGTCGGCCACCGCCCTGCGCCTGACCAAGCTCGTCATGGACGCCCCCGGCGCCCACCCGGTCGCCGACGACCTCGCGCAGGCGGTGCTCTTCGAGTCCGCCGACAAGCGCGAGCGGATGACCGCCTTCCTGGAACGCTCCACCACCCCCGCCCCGACGGAGGCCCGCTCATGATCACCGGACCGAGCCAGGCGCCGGCCCCCGCCCTTCCGAAGAGCGTCGCCGTGATCGGCGGCGGCCGGATGGGCGCGGGCATCGCCCAGTCCTTCGCCACCGCCGGGGCGCCCGTCACCGTGGTCGAGCAGAGCCGCGAGGCCGCCGAGACGGTCCGTACCCGGGTCGCCGGTTCGCTGGAGCGGGCCGCTGGGCGCGGGCTGATCGACGTCGGCCCCGCCGAGGTGCTGGACCGGATGGCCTTCGCCGACGCGGTGACCGGGCTCGACCCGGCGACCGAGCTGGTCGTGGAGGCCGTACCGGAGGACGCCGGGCTGAAGGCGAAGCTGCTGGCCGCCGCCGAGCAGGTGGTGGGCGAGGCCACGGTGCTGGCGACCAACACCAGCTCGCTCTCGGTGACCGAGCTGGCCGCCGTGCTGAACCGCCCGGCCCGCTTCCTCGGCATGCACTTCTTCAACCCGGTCCCGGCCTCCGCCCTGATCGAGCTGGTCGTCGCCGAGTCCACCGAGCAGGCCGTGATCGACCGGGCGCTGGCCTGGACGGCGGCGCTCGGCAAGAAGGACGTCGTCGTCAAGGACTCCCCGGGCTTCGCCTCCAGCCGCCTCGGCGTGGCGCTCGGCCTGGAGGCCATCCGCATGGTCGAGGAGGGCGTCGCCTCCGCCGAGGCCATCGACGACGCCATGCGGCTCGGCTACAAGCACCCGATGGGCCCGCTGCGCCTGACCGACCTGGTCGGCCTCGACGTCCGCCTGGCCATCGCCGAGTACCTGCACGCCACCCTCGGCGACCGCTTCGCCCCGCCGCAGCTGCTCCGCGACAAGGTGGCCCGCGGCGAGCTGGGCCGCTCCACCGGCCAGGGGTTCCACACGTGGCAGTGACCGAGGCGGGCGCCGCGTACCGGCGTGCGTACCCGAGTCCGATCCGCAGCGAGAGGCAGTGAGGCAGATGACCACGACCGAGGCGCCCGGCGAGAGCGGGCTCCAGGAGTACTTCGACGGGACGATCGCCCGCGACCAGCGAGTGGAGCCGCGCGACTGGATGCCCGAGGGGTACCGCAAGACGCTGATCCGGCAGATCGCCCAGCACGCGCACTCCGAGATCATCGGCATGCAGCCGGAGGGCGACTGGATCACCCGCGCGCCTTCGCTGCGCCGCAAGTCGATCCTCTTCGCCAAGGTGCAGGACGAGGCGGGGCACGGCCTGTACCTGTACAGCGCCGCGGAGACGCTCGGCGCCGACCGCGACGACCTCACCGAGCGGCTGATCACCGGCCGCCAGAAGTACTCGTCGATCTTCAACTACCCGACGCCCACCTTCGCCGACGTCGGCGTCATCGGCTGGTTCGTGGACGGCGCCGCCATCTGCAACCAGGTCCCGCTCTGCCGCAGTTCGTACGGCCCCTACGCCCGCGCCATGGTCCGGGTCTGCAAGGAGGAGTCGTTCCACCAGCGGCAGGGTTACGAGCTGCTGATGACGATGATGTCCGGTACCGAGGGCCAGCGGGCGATGGTGCAGGACGCGGTGGACCGCTGGTGGTGGCCGTCGCTGATGATGTTCGGCCCGCCGGACGACAACTCGCCCAACTCCGAGCGCTCGATGGCCTGGAAGATCAAGCGGCACTCCAACGACGAGCTGCGCCAGCGCTTCGTCGACATGACCGTGCCCCAGGCCGAGCACCTCGGCGTCACCCTCCCCGATCCCGGACTGCGGTGGAACGAGGAGCGCGGCCGGTACGACTTCGGCACCCCCGACTACGCCGAGCTGATGCGGGTCATCTCCGGCGACGGCCCGTGCAACGCCGAGCGCGTCGCCCGCCGTCGCGCCGCACACGAGGAGGGCGCCTGGGTCCGCGAGGCCGCCGCCGCCCACGCCGCCAAGCACACCGCCCGCCACACCGGGCCCGACCGGACGGAGGCCGCCGCGTGAGCGAGACCCCTACCCCCGCCCCCACCGAGAGCCCGCGCGGCTCCTGGCCGCTCTACGAGATCTTCGTGCGCGGCAAGCGCGGCCTCAACCACGTCCACGTCGGTTCGCTGCGGGCCGCCGACGACCGGATGGCCCTGCTCAACGCCCGGGACCTCTACACCCGCCGCAACGAGGGCGTCTCCGTCTGGGCCGTCCGCTCCACCGACATCGCCGCCTCCGCCCCCGACGAGAAGGACCCGTTCTTCGCGCCGAGCGGCGACAAGGTCTACCGGCACCCGACCTTCTACGACATCCCCGAGGACGTCCCGCACATCTGACGCGGGTCCCGCCCCCACCGCCCCGAGCAGCAGAGCAACACGGAACAAGGAGCACCCGGATGAGTGACGACCACCTCTCGGCGTCCCTGGCCGCCGGAAGCGAGGACGGCGAGGGCCGCTGGGCGTTCGGCACGGGCTTCGAGGACCCGCTGCACGGCGTGGACACGGCGGTGCCCGACGGGGTCGACGCCGCCGCCCTCGCCGCGCTGTGCCTGGCCCTCGGCGACGACGCCCTGGTCGGCGCGCAGCGCCTGGCCCAGTGGACCACGGACGCGCCCGAGCTGGAGATCGAGTTGGCCCTCGCCAACATCGGCCTCGACCTCCTCGGCCAGGCCCGCCTGCTCTACGCCCGCGCCGGCCAGGTCGACGGCACCGGGCGCGGCGAGGACGACTACGCGTACTGGCGCGACGCCGACGCCTTCCGCAACGTCCGCCTCGCCGAACTCCCGCGCGGTGACTTCGCCTTCGCCATGGCCCGGCTGCTGGCCCTCTCCGCCTGGCGGCTCGCCCTCTTCCAGCGGCTCGCCTCGACACCCGACCCCGTGCTGGCCGCCATCGCCGCCAAGGGCGTCAAGGAGCTGGCGTACCACCGGCAGTTCGCCGCCGACTGGATCGTGCGGCTCGGCGACGGCACCGAGGAGTCGGCCCGGCGCATGCAGGCCGGGTACGACGAGGTCGGGCCGTGGCTGGGCGAGCTGGCCGCCGACACCTCTGCCGACGCACTCGGCGCCGACGCGGCGGAGGCCGCCGCCGCGCTGCGGCAGGTGTGGGAGGAGACGGCGCGCGCGGCCGGGCTGACGGCCGGCGCGTACCGGGCGCACTCCGGCTCGGGCCGGGCCGGGGAGCGCACCGAGCACCTCGCGCCGCTCCTCGACGAGCTCCAGTCGGTGGCCCGCGCCCACCCCGGGGCGGCGTGGTGACCCGGCCCGGCGCGGCGGTCACCGTCCCGGCCGCGCTCTTCGACGCGGGGCTCGACGCAGTCCTCGCCGAGGCCGCCCGCGACACCGGCGGGCCCGCCCCGCGTGCGGTGCCGGTCGCGGAGCCCGCCGTGCCCGTCGACGGCGACGACGACGGGCTGGCCCGGGCCCGCGCCGCGGCCGCCGCCGTCCGCGACCCCGAGCTGCCCATGCTGACCCTCGCCGACCTCGGTGTTCTGCGCTCCGTCGCCTACGCGACGGACGGCGCGGTCGAGGTGGCGCTGACGCCCACCTACTCGGGCTGCCCGGCGCTGGCCGAGATGCGCGCGGAGACCGTACGGGCGCTGCACGGCGCCGGGTTCCCCGAGGTGCGGGTGCGGACCGTGCTGGACCCGCCGTGGTCCACCGCCTGGATCAGCGAGGCCGGGCGCCGCGCCCTCGCCGAGCACCACATCGCGCCGCCCGGACCGGCGCCGCGCCCGTCGGGCCCGGTGCCGCTCACGCTGTCGCCGACCCGCTCCGCCGCTCCCGAGGTGGCGTGCCCGCTCTGCGGGTCGGGGCGGACGGAGGAGATCTCCCGGTTCTCCGCCACCTCCTGCCGGGCGCTGCGGCGCTGCCTCGCCTGCCGGGAACCCTTCGAGCACGTCAAGGAGATCTGATGTCCGCGCCCACCTCGCCCGCCCCCGCCGCGCCCGCCCCGGCCCCCGCCCGCCGCAGGCCCCGGTTCCACGCGCTGCGGGTGGCGTCCGTGGAGCCGCTGTGCGAGGACGCCGCCGCCATCACCTTCGAGGTGCCCGACGCCCTCGCGGACGCCTTCGCCTTCGCGCCGGGCCAGTCCCTGACGGTCCGCCGCACCGTCGACGGCCGCGACGAGCGCCGCTCGTACTCGCTGTGCGCCCCGGCGGGGGCGGCGCCCCGGATCGGCGTGCGGGTGGTGCCGGACGGCCTCTTCTCGACGTGGCTGGTGCGCGGCGTGCGGCCCGGCGACGTGCTCGACGTGATGGAGCCGACCGGCCTGTTCACCCCGGCCCTCGGCGAGCCGGAGCACCATGTCCTGGTCGCCGCCGGCTCCGGCATCACCCCGATGCTCTCCATCGCCGCCTCGGTCCTCGCCGGGCACCCCGAGGCCCGCGTCACCCTGCTGTACGGCAACCGCCGCTCGGGCACGGTGATGTTCGCCGACGAGATCGCCGACCTGAAGGACCGCTACGCCGACCGCTTCCAGGTCGCCCACATCCTCTCCCGGGAACCCCGCGAGGCCGAGATCCTCTCCGGCCGCCTCGACGCCGACCGCCTCGCCGCCCTGGTCCCGGCCCTGCTGGAGGTGGCCGACACCGACCACTGGTGGCTCTGCGGCCCGCACGGCATGGTCCGCGACGCGCAGGCGCTGCTGGAGCGGCTGGGGGTGCCGGGCGACCGGGTCCACCAGGAGCTCTTCTTCGCCGACGACCAGGAGGAGCCCGCCCCGGTCCGCCGCGACGAGGACGCGCTGCCGAAGGGCCCGGTCTCCGAGGTGACCCTGGTCCTCGACGGGCGCTCCAGCACCTTCCCGGCGAGCCGCGCCGAGACCGTCCTCGACGGCGCCCAGCGCGTCCGCCCCGACATGCCGTTCGCCTGCAAGGGCGGCGTCTGCGGCACCTGCCGGGCCAAGGTCACGGCGGGCGAGGCGGAAATGCGGCGCAACTTCGCGCTGGAGGAGGCGGAGGTCGAGCAGGGGTACGTCCTGACCTGCCAGACCCGGCCGGTGTCGGAGAAGGTCACGGTCGACTTCGACGGGTGAGCCGGGGCGTTCGCCCGCCCGTCAGGCGTACGTACCGTACGCAGCACAAAGCCCCTGACGTGCGGTCAGGGGCTTCGTAGCCGGTCGGCCGGTCACCGGCGGGGGTCGCCCTCGGTGGCTCGGTGGGCGCGCGCGTCCGCTGCCGACGGGGATTCCGGCGCGGCACGGGCCCGGGAGCCGGGCGGGGTGCGTCAGCTGTTGCCGGCGCCGTTGCCCGAGAGGATCGGAAGGTTGCTCAGGAGGTGCGAGAGCGGCTCGTCACCCTTGGTCTGGGTGGAGTTCTCGACGCACTGCTGCTGCTGCGGCGACGAGAGGACGTTGAGGTCCTGGACCGAGACCGGCACGATGCCGACGAGCGAGCCGATGTTGGCGTCGGCGGGCAGGCCGATGCACGGCTTGTTGAACGAGCCCTGGATGAGGCCGATCTGCGGGCTCATGTCACCGGAGGTGGAGGAGTTGCCGTAGTACTGCTCGGCGCCGTTGCCGCTCAGCGACGTGTGGCCGTTGTCGTCGCCGATGGCCATCGCCGGAGCAGCGGTGGCGGCCCCCATACCGATCGCGGAGGCGGCCACGGCCGCGGAGACCATCATCTTCTTCAGCATCTGCTTTTCCTCTTCTTCCGATGTGCACGGGTCGTGCTCCCCGCGCTCTCTGGACAACTCGCCACTCCGTATTTGGTGACGCCGGTTCACTCGAACGGAAAGCGGTTCCGCCTCTCCCTCCTCACGCATCCCATTCCTTCGTCGGCTCCGATAATCGGAGAACTCCACACCCCCTCACCCGCCATTGGAGTGACACCGCCCGAACAGGCATAACCTCCCCGAGGGCGACGAGTTGTTCAGGGCGCCTCACCCCCGGGGCACTCCATCGGAAAGAGGAATCACTGTGATCAAGAAGGTCATGGCTACCGCTGCCGTCGCCGTCTCCATCCTGGGTGCGGGCGCTGCCGCGGCCGCTCCGGCGATGGCCATCGGCGACGACGGCGGCCACACGTCGCTGAGCGGCAACGGTGCCGAGCAGACCTACGGCAACACCTCGATCGCCGGCGACCAGAGCCCCCAGCTCGGCCTGGTGCAGGGCTCCCTGAACAAGCCCTGCGTCGGTGTGCCCGTCGATGCGAACGTCGGCTCGCTCGTCGGCGTCGTGCCGGTCACCGTCCAGGACATCGACGTCCTGTCGTCGCCGCAGAAGCAGCAGTGCGTCGAGAACTCCACCCAGTCCAAGGGTGACGAGCCGCTCTCGCACATCCTGAGCAACATCCCGGTGCTCTCGGGCAACGGTGCCGGCAACGGCTGACCCGCCCCCCGGCTCGCCGGGCAGCGATCCCAGCGCAGACCCCGCCGTGCGGCGGGGTCTGCGCTGCGTTCGTTCCGGCGCCGATCGCGAGGAGGGGCTAATTTCCCGTACGGCAGAATGCACACCTTCCCCTCCTCTCTCCTCTCCCTCCCCCCCTCCGCCCCCCTCTTCGTTCTTCCCCGCGTTTTCTGTGGCACGAATTCCGCGGAGGCAGAGCAGCGGGGGAAAAAGCGAGCGCCCGTCACCGGAGCGGCGCGTGGAAATCCCTCAGGATCCGCCGAGCGGTTTTCCCTTCCCCCACGCCCTCGCATTCGTGGGTGAGTCCGCCCCCGGGAACGAGATCGGCGCACCGGAAACATCCGGTGCGCCGACAGTCGGGCGGGCGACGGGCTCACCACCCGGCGCGAAAAGGAGTACGGGGGCGCGCTGAGGGGGCGCCCCCGGACCCGGGGCTCAGGCACTCACAGCTCAGCGCAGGCTGCTGACCGGCACCAGGCAGTGGGCCGAGGCGGTGATCACCTCTTCGTCGCCGACGAACGCCTTGAGCGCCTCTTCCTCCAGCGGTACCCCCGGCGCGGCCTGCGGCCACGGCTTGGTGGTGAACATGAAGTACACCTGCCCGCGGGCATGCGCGGCGGCCGTCCATTCGTCCGGCACCACGCACTGGGCGTTGAGGTGCTGCACCGTCAGGGTGGCGCTGTTCCCGGTGACGAGCACCGACACGGGCACGTGGGAGGAAGACCCGTCGACGATCCCGCCGCCGACCGGCAGCGCCGAGCGCTCCAGCAGGAGCCGTACGGCCGCCTCGCCGGCCTCGGGCCCGGCCGCGCCGTCGCCGAGGGAGTAGGCCAGCAGGAAGGGCATGTCCTGACCGTCGTTGACGTTCTCCCCGGCCCAGGCGATCACCGTGATGGTGCCGAGGTGGCTCGGGTCGAGCTGGGTACCGGTGGCTGAGGTAGCAGAGGTCATAGCCCCGGACCCTAGGGGCGCCCGGACCCGCCGGGCACCCCGCGTCACCCGTACGGCCCAACGCCCGGGCGTCGTTGTAGCCCGTACGGGGACATCGGCCGGTCCGGTGTCAGGCGGGCCAGCCCAGGACGAAGTAGCGGAGCCAGACGTAGAGCGCGGCCACCGCGATCGACATGGCGGTCACCACGAGCCCGTACTTGCTGAACTTCCAGAAGGAGATGTGGTGTCCGTGGCGGGCGGCGATGCCGACCACCACGACGTTGGCGGAGGAGGCGATGATCGTGGCGTTGCCGCCGAGGTCGGCGCCGAGCGCGAACGCCCACCACAGCACGTTGGCCTCGGAACTGCCGCCGGAGGCGCTGACGATCTCCTCGACGATCGGGCTGACCGAGGCGACGAACGGGATGTTGTCGATGACCGCGGAGGGCACCACCGAGCCGACGAGCAGCACCATGGATGTGCTGAGCAGCTCGCCGCCGGCGGCGTCGGCGGCGGCCCTGCCGATGTCGGCGATGATCCCGGTCTGCACCATCGCGCCGACCATGACGAACAGACCCGCGAAGAACGCCAACGTCTCCCACTCGACGTCCTTGACGACCTCGCCGGTGTCGACCTTGGCGACGATCCGGAGCCGGGAGAGCCCCAGCAGCACCAGACCGCCCGTGATGGCGACCACCGACGGCTCCAGGTGGAGCCAGGTGTGCAGGACGAAGCAGGCCATCACGATGGTGATCACCACGCCGCAGACCCACAGCAACCGCGGGTTGCGGATCATCTCCCGCTCGTCCAGCTCCAGCGCCGCGCGCGCCCGGTCGGGGTCGTAGTGGAAGGCCGAGCGGAACAAGAACCGGCACAGCACGCAGAGCATCGCGATGAGCACGACCACGATCGGCGTCATGTGCAGCAGGAAGTCGTTGAACGACAGACCGGCGCGGGCGCCGATGATGATGTTGGGCGGGTCGCCGATGAGGGTGGCGGCGCCGCCGATGTTGCAGGCCATCACCTCGGCGATGAGGTAGGGGATGACGGGGAGGCCGAGCCGCACGCAGACCGAGATGGTCACGGGCGCCATCAGGAGCACCGTGGTCACGTTGTCGAACCAGGGGGACGGCACGGCCGTCGCCAGGATCAGCAGCACCATCAGCCGGTACGGCTCGCCCTTGGCGCGTTTGACGGCCCACACCGCGACGTACTCGAACACGCCGGTGTGTTTCAGCACGGCGACGATCAGCATCATCCCGAGCAGCAGGATGAGCACGTTCCAGTCGATGCCCTCGTGCTCCGAGAAGAAGGCGTGCTCGGGCCGCGTCGCCCCGATCACCAGCATGATGACGGCGCCACCGAGGGCGACCGTCACCCGGTGCACCTTCTCGGTGGCTATGAGTACGTACGCACCGACGAACACCGTCACGGCCAGCCAGCTCGTGACCCCCACGACAACACCCCCCTGTTCCTCCCGCTCCCCCACCCCGACGAAAACGGAACAGGACCTGCCCACACACGCCCGACGCGGTGGAACGGGACGTGTCCATGTCGAGTGCCCCCACACTCACCCGCACCCCACGACCGGCACCATGGGTGTCACCACCCATATCCCGCCCCATGCCACCCCCAACCCTGAGCGCGGGGATGCGGGGTGGGCCCCATGGGCGCCGGGCGCCGGAGGAGGGGACACGTACGCCGGGAGCGCGGGGAGAGGAGTGTGCCTCCGGGGCACCACTCGGCGACCTGCGCGCACGGCCGACTGACGAGCGACCTGAGCTACGCCCACCCGCCGGACGGGCGCCGAACGCACACCCCTGGCACCAGACACCATCCCGGTCTTCCCCACCCGCTACGCCCATCCCCAGCCCCCTGCGCCCACCCCTCGCTCGAACTGGCTCCCCATCACCACTCGACACAGGCATCAAGAGGGGCGGGTTCGTGAAGGCGGGACGTAACCGGCCAGACTCCGCCCCGCTACTGCGCTCACATGGGCTCGTTGCGTTTCTTCGTCATCCGCGACTGGCAGGCCCAACGCGCAAGCGTCCCGACGGCGAGGGAGACGATGATGGCCCCGGAGTCGATGACGTGCGGGAGCCCGGGAAAAAAGCCGAAGAAGATGAGCGTGCCGACGAGGCCCGCGACGAACGCCAGGATCCCGGCCTGACGCCGCCGCGCCTTCCAGGCCTCGTCCCGCCCCTGTTGCTGCTGGTGGCTCATGAGTGGCTCACTTCGTGATGTGGTGGCACTGGCTCACGCGCCGCACACCGTTGACGTGGAGATGGGCGCACGCCTTGCCATAACGAGGCAGAGTCTGCGGAGAGTTGTTCCGCATCGGATCGATCTTGCACTCGGAGTGCGTCGCGCCACGAGATGTCCTGTACGTCCTGTTATCGGTGTCGGCGTACGTGAAATCGATGCGCCAGTTGCAGAACCCGCTACCGAGAGCCCCGACGAACCCACAGTCGACGCCGGCGTTCTGGTACGTGATCTTCTTCCCTTTGCCCCTGATGATGTGCGAGAACATGCAGCCGGTCGGGATCTTCATCGTCGCACTGCCCACGCTGTACTCGAAGGTCTGGACAGGTGTCGATCCCACAGCCCCGGCCTGCGCCTGCGACGGACTGGTCAGCACGAGCGCGCCGGCAATGGCGAGAGCGGCGACAAGCCTGGATGTGTACTGCGTGGCCACGGTCTGGCCCCTTCCGACGGAGTGCCCTGATGGTCGGAAAACCCCATCGGCGCGATCATGGTTCTGGGCGATGGGACGGTTCCCCCCTGCCGAGTGATCAAGACTCGGCACGCTGACCAGCTACTTCGCACGCCTCAAGGGCCTGGAGCACAAGGCGCACCGTCGCGGATGCCCGCCACGGCCTCCTGACCCGCCAGCGGTGTCCGACGAGCTGGGCCCCTCGGAGGCGCTGATCACGGCCAAAGATTCCCTCCCCAGGTCAGGCGGCATGGCACGAACGCTCGGCGGCACGTGACAGGAACGGGGGGCGACCTCCGCAACCCCTATCCGCTAGGCTGTCAGCGGTCAGTCGACCTTCAGGGCACAACCTGGGAAGTGGCCCCTTCGGGCCTACCCAACCTCCCCCTGGCGGACGCCTGACCAGGGCGCTTACCTCACCTCTCCTGGCCTCCCCCACTGGGATCTCCAGCAGGGGCCCGGCAAGCCCCGCCTCCGTAGCTCAGGGGATAGAGCACCGCTCTCCTAAAGCGGGTGTCGCAGGTTCGAATCCTGCCGGGGGCACAACGCGTTACCGCTCTGACCTGGCATTTCTCCCCCAGGGAGGGTTCCTACTCGGCCTCGGACTCCTCGTCCGGGGCCGTTTGGCGTGAGCGGACGGAGAGTTGATCTCCGAATTCCTCCCAACGGATCAGCATCATCCGGCACGGACTCCGGGCCGGGATACTCCGCGTCATCGGGCCCGGGCTCCGCTTCGGGGGCGGTGTTCTCGGAGGTGTCGCGGGCGCGCGGGACGAGTCTGGCAGCAGCCTCGGCGATCGCAAGGTCCGCTTCGGGGAGCAGGCTCGTGTACGTGTCGGCCGTAATGGTGATCGAGGAGTGGCCGAGCATCTCCTGGATGTCCTTGAGGTCGGCCCCGGCCGCGTGGGCGAGGGTCGCGGCGCCGTGGCGGAGGTCATGGAGCCGGAGCGGTGGGAGACCGATCTCCTCGTACAGCTCGATGAACCGCCGTGTGACGTTGGCGGGATGCAGCAACTCGCCGTTCTCCTTGGTGCAATGACCACGGCGTCTTTCGCGTCGGTCTTGGCCTCGCCGGGGTAGAGGTCGGCGATCCGCCGCATGGCGAGTCCGGGCAGGTAGGCGACCTGGCAGCCGGCGTCCCGGGCGACGGTCAGTGGGAGGGCTCCGATGGAGGCGGGCTGGTCCACGACCACCAGGACCGTGCCGAACTTGGCCGTGAGCTTGTCGAAGACAGCCCGCAACTTCGTTTCGCTGTTCGGCAGCTGCTTGTCAAACACCTTCTTCCCGGCCGGGGTCAGGCCGTGGCCGTGGTGCGTCTGCTTACCGGCGTCCAGGCCCAGGAAGACCCCCACCCCGTCGATGCTGATCACCGTGCCCCCACATGTGTCGATGCGTGCCGGCCTCAAGGTCGGGAGCCGTTCTCGCGCATCCACGTTATGCAGACCTGCCGCCCGCAAGTGGCCTGGCATTGCGCCCGGCCGGGCGGTGGTCGGACATCTGATCAGCGTCTCCGACGGCACCCCTCGGACCCGGTGACACCACCCCCCAGGTCATCCGTTCGACAGGAGGCAACAGTCATGCCGGGCCCGGACGCCAGCGGTCCTCTTACAGGACCATGAAAAAGATAACGGGGCAGGTCGGGTGGAGTGGCGCCGTCTTCACGGAGTCGGCGGCGGAGGTGGCGGAGGTTGTACTTGGCGGAGATGGCCTGGTCAGCGTACTGGGTCCGCTTGCGCTCGGCCTCTTCCTGCTGGGCGCGGCTGGTGGTGGTCTTGGCTGCGAACCGGGCCCTGTTCTTCCTCGTCGAGGGCGGCGAGGGCGGTTTGTACGAGGCTGGCGTGGTGCTCGAAGTCGGGGACGAGTCCGGTGTCGTAGCCGGGCACCTCCTCTTCACCGGTGAAGTGGCGTAGCCACGCGGGAGCCATGTACAGGCACATGGGCCGCCCCGCCGATGCGCTCGCCGCCAACGGTGTCGCCCGCACTCTGCACATCACGCGCCGTGACCCGCTGTTCGCGTCCCTCGGCCTGGCCCGCCAGGCAGCGATTCACGGTGTGGCGCAGGATCGCACCGGCACCCGTCGCGCGTTCGATCAGGGACAGGACGCCATGCTGCGTGCCGACCCGGACGAGTACCGGCCGGTGTGGATGCTCGCGTTCTACGATCAGGCAGAGTTGGACTCCTTGGCCCTGTCCGCCTACTTGGCGCTGGGCGACTACCCGGCCGCCGAGTTCCACGCCCACCGCTGCCTGTCCGCCCTGCGACCCCACATGGCCCGTTCCCGGGCCATCACCACGACCCGGCTCGCACACGCCCAACTCGCGCAGGGCGCCGCCGACGCCGCCACGGCCACCGCGATGAAGGTCCCCGCCGAGCCGCTACCCAGCACGCCCGCGTATCGCGCATGCTGCAGGAGTTCGGGGCTGCGCTACGCGCCACCGCGCCAGGTAGCTCTACCGTGCAGACTTGGACCGAGCACACCGCCGCCTGGAGGACCGCCGCATGACCACGGCACCCGCCATCGAACTGCGCACGTTCACCACCCTCGACACCGTCCGCGGCGATCTCCTCGACGTGTACGCCGATGTGCGCGCCCCGCTCCTCCACCTACCGAACTACGCTGTCACCGCATTCGGCGAGCGCCTGGACCGACACGGCGGCGAGCCAGGGTTCACGGCCGTCCTCGCGTATGCAGACGGGCATCCGGTCGGCTACGCCTACGGCAACACCATCGAGCACGGTGACCGTTACTGGCAGCGCACCAGTCCCCAGCCGCCGAACAAGTACACCGAGCGACCGGCCGTGGCCCTGAAGGAGATCGGTGTCCGGCCGGCCTGGAGGAAGACCGGCACTGCCCGGCGCATCCACGACGCCCTCCTCGCCACACGCGACGAGCCGTACGTCACGCTCATGGTCAACCCGGCCGCTGGGGATGGAAAGGTCCACGCGCTCTACAAGTCGTGGGGGGGTACGAGGACATCGGGCAGAGCCAGCCGTCACCGGCCTCGCCGGTCCTCACTGTGATGATCCGCGCTGTCCGCTGAACAACACCATCCTGCACGCTTCAAAGCGGGGACCTCCTGCCCGATAACGTCCCGGTCGAGTGCGTGACCGCCATGACCGGCACTCTCACCGGCTCCTCGGGAAGGATGCCGCGCTCACCCTCGCCGCCAGCCGACGCCCCCGTCGCCGAATGGGGAGTCGCAGCGAAACCGCCAGCAGGTGATTCTGAAGATGAGCAGCGCGGGAAACATCCCTCCGCAGTTGACCTGCCATGCTGCAAGGAAACCCAGAGGAGCATCGATCTTTACCGATTCCCAGCATGCACAGGACACGTCATCCTCCTCGGTGGAGGAATGGCAGCAGCCGCGGTCCCCGACTCAGTCAGGTTCCACGCCACCCGGATTGCATCGATGAGCGGCCGCGCGCTGTAGGGAGAGATCGACAACTCAAGCCGAGCTTCAGCCAATGCTTCAGGATCACCGTCCAACCCTCGACGCGCCGCTTCTTTTCTGCGACGATTAAACTCCTCAGGACCGAAAATGCCGAGGAGTGTAAATGAGAAGTATGCATAAGCCGAGGCTTCATCGATGAGCTGACGTGCGTCACCTGGAAGATCACGCTGATCGGACGATGCCTGCCCCTGTGCGGCATGAATCGCAAAGTGCTCCATCGCCTGCTGGAGCTGTTCTTCGCGGTCGCTGCACGGACATGCGGTCCGCAAGTGGCCCATCAAGCTGCGGAAAGAGCCGAGAATCAAGCTGTTGTTTGGCGACCACTGTTGCTTAGCAAGAAGGGTTCGGAAACCAGCGAGCGTCTCGGACAGTTCCTCTAGGATCATGACTCGCGAGATATCTGTGAGTTCTAGGTGCGACGTCGTTTCCTGGATCTCCATGAGGCGCCGCCCATAGCGAATCAGATCGCGGGGAATACCTCCAGACAAGGCATGGGCGAGAATTATATAAGGGCCCGATATTCCCGGCGCGCGACTGTTTAGGATTGCAGCTGATTCAGCGAGGACGCCTGGCTGCACGTGAACTACGTCATCGAGGGAGCTGTCAGTCGCATCACGGTGCGGCAAACCGCGCCGAACGAACGACGCACCGACGTCATCGGCAACGGATATCAGGTAGTGCACGTACGGGATTCCCAGGATTGCCTTGATCTCACTCAGGAATGCGAGCGCCTGCTCGCCTGTACCCAGGCGGTCCACCTCGTCGATCGCAATGATAAGTCGCTGCTGACGGATATGAAGCTGCCTGGCCATCCAGGTGAGGAGGTCACGAAAGTCTGCGACGAGTTCGGGGTAGTTGGGAGGAATGGTCGAGAGCGATGCAGTGTGCGAGGTGCCCAAGTTGAGGAGCTGGGCTGCTCCGGTGTTCACTGCAGCCGAGGAGCTTTGGACGGTCTTTAGTCGGTAGAGGTAGTTGCGGCACTCCGTGACAAGAGACGGCTCTGGCCGAATCAGGACCCATGGCCGTAGCGTGAACTTCTTGAGCAGTACCCCCAGGAGCCAGATACATATCCGCAGAGGGTTTTCTGCGTCGTTCAATGTCGCCCAGCCCGCTTCTGCGCCAGCCACCAGCACAAGGAAAACAAGAGAAATCACATTACGGAGAGGGCCGAAAAAGCGTCTCCTCGCCACCCTCCACCGCCAAATAGAGATCGGCCCTTTCCAGGCTTCAGAATACTGCTGGGAGCAGAGCAGCCAGAAAACGACAAGGGCCAGGCACCAAGCCGTGCTGCCACCGTCCCGAAAGAAGGAACGCAAATGATGTCGAATTTCAGGGTCAAAACCAAGAGAGGCAATGGGGCCAAGCATTAGCGCATAGACCACCAGGATGAATGCAAGTCGCCGTAATCTACCCAGGACTCTCGCGGTCACCTCAGAACGGCGCAACCTCCAGATGAGAATACCAACGAAAGTTACAGCCAATCCAGTCCCGACAGCTCTACCGGACCACACGTCCATTGCGTGGGCGCGGGCCGCACTAGCGGGATCAAGGACGTATGACCTCACCTCTTGGCCGTGCTCCGCTTGAAAGGAGCGCACGGTGGCGAACAGACCTAGAGTGACGAGTCCACCTGCAGGCACAGCGTAAACGAGCCAGCGAAGTAACCGCTCCGCGGGCGCCACAAGACGCCTCAGCGATCGACGCAGCTGAGGCAGTCGATTGAACTCCGGAACAGCATGGCCTTCTCTGCCGATGTATTCCTCGCAGACCCGCACGAACAAAGACGTCAAGAATTCATGCGGAGCATATGTTGCCGGTGCATGCGCGAAGACAGCGAAATCCCCGGCCTCAACGCAGCTTTCTAGCAGGGTTGTCTTCCCGACTCCACGCGGGCCGCTGACGGCAATGGTTCCGCCGTCAATCTGTTTGATCTTTCGTTTGAGCTGCCCGGAAGCTCCATTACTGACGAAATATTCGTGCCCGTGTACCAGGCGCAGTCCTTCGTAACTGTCTGGCAGAAGCAGTGAGTCACGGTCTTCGCCGAGCAGCTCGTCAACAACCTGGGCGATGCAGGGAGCGAGCCCCTTGCGGATCAACTCGTGGGACCACCGGCGGGTGCGGAAGTACAACCAGGGCCTCAGTACGATCTGAGGCATTGAGAGCAACAGCGCCACCATCCAGCGCCACAGCTGACTGCGGGCGTCAGCGGAGCGGAGCGCGAACAGCAGGGCGCCAAGGTTGAGGACGAGCAGCGCCAGGATCGCGTAAAGGAAAGACGATCCGCGGATCCAGGACAACAGTGTGAGGGCTACCGTGGCGAAGAGGAGGGCTACCCGTCCATCCCACTTTGCTTCCACCGTTGCGACCAAGTCACGGGACGATTCCAACTTGTCGAAAACCCTGCGGTACGCGAAATGCGTGCGCATGCATGGCAATAGCGCCCGGTCGATGTTCTCGTCCGTGCTCATGGCCACCATCACGGTGCCTGCGGTGACCTCCGGCCGTGCATCGAGCCGCCTCTCAATGCGTGGATCGAGCAGGCACACCCGGACTGCCTGACGGTAAATCTTCTTCTCTTCATCAGACCGCCAGATCATCCGCAGCAGCCCCCGATACTTTCGTTGCCACCTGACCAAACCACGCAATCCCAGCAGCCAACTGAGGAGTGGCACGAGCGGAATCAGGACACTGGAACATCAACCTCGTCGCTCACGCGCCCAGAGGGTGCGCGGTTGGGGTCCTCGTCGTGTAATGCTGCCAGTTGCAACGGCCACCCCAGCCGCGACGGCATCTGCCCCCGGCCGGGTCACGGGCCCATGTGGACGTGCGCGGCCCAGAGAGTCGGAAACCTGGGGTAGCGGTCTCGGATCAGTCGAATCGCAGCGTGTACGGAGGCGCTGGTGCGGGTGGGATCGAAGCCGTCTGCGGCGAGTTGTGTGTAGACGCGTTCGGCGATCTCGACGGCGATGGTGTCGTTGATCTGCCACAGCGTCCCGACAACCTGCGGAAATCCGGCGAGTTGGAACGCAGTGACGACGTGGAGGGATTCGTCGGCCAGGTCGCCCCTGGTCACGGCGGTGCTGCAAGCGGAGAGATAGGCGAACTCGCATCTGTCCAGGCGCAACCGGGAGATCTCCAGCACGCTGAGGGGATTGACGGCATGGTCGTGGACCAGCAAGTGGCTCCGATAGGGGTCATCGGGATCCGCACCTGCGTGGCAGGCGAAATGCGCCCAGGGGTGGGTAGCGAGGCTGGAGAGCACGGCCTGGCAGGTTGCCCTCTCCCCGACCAGGCCCTTCACCGTGGGAAACAGCTGAGCCAGGTGCTGGTATTCGGTCCGGGCACCCGGCAGGTCTCGTGCGCCCGGTGTGTGCGGCATCGCGACCGCCAGCATGCTCGGTGGGCCAGATTCCTCGGACGGCGTCTTCCGCTGGGCGTGCTGGGCTCGGGTGTAGGACAGGGCACGTACGGTGGGCGTGTACGAGGACACGACTCTGTCCATGACCGTGCGACGGGTCTCGCCCTCGGGGGGCGCCTCAAGGTGGTGGCCGGCGGCATGCAGCGGAAAGTGCGCCAGCGGGCCGCAGGGGATCCACCACATGCGACGCGTGCTGGATTCGCCCAAGGGCTGGGTGAGGCCGAGCATGTCGAGGACCGGTTCCGTCACCTCGTCCCAGAGCCAGGGCAGCGTGTCTTCCGCCATGACACGTTCGGCCTTGAGGCGTGCTTCACGGGAGCTGCCACTCTGCGCCATGAGGTACTGCATGTCACTGAGGCGGTCGTGGACATCGTCGTAGTCGATCTCTGGCAGTTCGCACACTTGGACGCCGGCGGGGGTAAGAACGAGGGCATCGCACCGGTACCGGCTGACGTTGACCATGGCGATGGGCCCGCTGTGCGCTTCGGCGGCCAACTGGTCGGCGTGCGGGGGCAGCAGGAAGCGCTCCAGCCCGGACAGTGTCCGGATCCGTGCGACCAGATCGTCCAGCTCCCGAGCCAGCTTCCGGCGGAGATCCGGATCGTCCTCGCCACCGGTTATCAGGTCGCGGCCGTCGGTGGTGGAGTCGTCCAGCCGGGCGCACAGGTGATCAAACCGGTCCGCCAGGTCTGGCGCGCGTTCCCGCAGCTCGGTGAGATCCGTTCGGGACTCCAGGGCCTGCGCCAGGAGCACGCCCCGTCCCATTTCAAGTACCTCGACTGCCCGGTCCGGCTGCCCGGCGGCAAGCGCGCATGCCGCCGCGTCGCTCGCCAGGCGTGAGTACTCGGCCATCCATCGCGTCGAGTCGGACCGCACGAGACCACGAGCCGCCAGGCGGGGCAACAACTCCACGCCGAGCGCGAATCCACGCGCCGCCTGCTTGGGCCGACCGATCGCCATCGCGAGCTCGCCCCATTCTCGGGCGGCGGACAGCCGGACCGCAGTCGGGGCGCTGGCCCTAGACGCCGCTGTCTTCAGGAGGCCGAGCGCCTCCTGGACGTGCCGTGCGTCCTTCGCGGTCACACCGTGGATGCTCAGCGACAGCGCCAGATTCACTTCGCACTGTGCCCGGAAGGGATGGTCCTCGGTAGTCCCGTCAACGGCGGCGCGGCCCGCCGAGATCGCCTCCTCCAACGAGGGCATGTCCCCCGAGTGATCGAAGTACAGCCGTAGGGAATTGCCGAGATTCGTCAGTGCGGCGGCTTGGTGACGGCCGCCCGCATCGGAGGCGAGTTCCGTCATCTCGCGCTCGAACACGATGGCGTGCGGCAGACTGTCGAGGTCCTTGGTGTGGTGGGCCCTGGCCTTCAGCACAACGGCGAGGTTCGCCAAATACATCCATCGGTTCGGGTGGTCCTCGGGCGTCGCGGCCACCGCTTCAGTGCCCAGCGCGATCGCGCGGTCCAGGGCGTGAGCGTCTCCAGCCTGGTTGAACCTGTGGTTCAGCATCCCCACGAGGGTCGACCGATAGCGCGCGCCGTCGGGGTGCTCGGCGGGCGAGGCGTCGACCGCAGCGCTCGCGGCCTCGATCGCCTCGTCAAGCGCGGCCAAGTCCCCGGTTCGCTCAGAGAGTATGTGAAGCAGGTTGCCGAGGTTGTGGAGTGAAATCTGCTGGGTTGGCGTACCCTGCGGCGCCGTCTTGACCGCGCTCCGCGACATGGCGATGGCCTCGTGCATGACAGACTGGTCCCCGGTGCGCTCGAACTGGTAGCGCAGCAGGATGGCGGCGTTCATGAGCGCTGCCGGCTGAGCCCGGTCGGATTCCGGTAGGGCCTCCAGCGCAGAGGCGCTCAGCATTAGGGCCTCCTCCAGCACGGTGGCGTCGTCTGTGCGCTCGTACAGCATCCGCAGGGAGTCGGCCAGCCCGCCCAAGGGCATGTACCGCTTGTCGTCCGTCTGCGGCACCTCGCGCACCGCCGCACGGCCGATGTCGACCGCTTCCCGGAGGTGTCGGACATCACCTGTGCGATTGAACAGCGCGCGGAGGGACTCAGCCAGGTTGTGCAAGGACATCGTCCGGTCCGCGCTTCCGATGGCGGACTCCTTCGTCGCGCGCTGGGCGACCGCGACAGCCTGCTGGTTGTCGGCGAGTTCCCCCGTGTGCTCGTACAGCCGCTGCCAGGCCATCCCCAAGACTCTCAGCCGGCCGACGAGCAGGGCAGAATCTGCAGCGGCGTGGGCCACGGCGTTGCGCGCGGCATGGATCGTCAGCCGCGCGGTGTGCGCATCAGCGCCATCGTTGAGGTGCAGGGCCAACACCTGGAGGAGGTCCTCCCACGTCGCCTCGCCGTCCGGTCTTAAGGGTGCCTCGGGCGGTCGTGGCACCGGATCAGGCAAGGGCAGATCGGGTTTCAGCAAGCTCACGATGACGAGCAGTGCTGTGGCCGTCCGTACCTCTGGCAGGGCGCGTGCGTCGGCGAGAGCCTGCCCCCGCTGCCAGTGCAGCATCCCGAGGAGGTGGCAGGTCTCCACGATGTCCTGCGTTCGGGTCGTGCAAGCGAATAGCTCTACCGCCTCGGTCAGGGCAGCCTGGTCGAGCAGGCCATACGGACCGGCCGCACCATCGAGCCTGGACCGGACCGCCGCCGTCCACTGCTTCCGCACGCGCCCCACCCCCCAACGACCGTCGCACACCCCTGGCTTGACGGTGCGCGTTCTTCAACATCGCATTCTCGCGTGAACCATATGACCCAGCAAATAACGTGACCACATGGCAGATCTGGTCGAGACCCTGTCCAACGTCATTCTGGAGTCCAGCGAGGCAGTGCTCCGAGCGCACGGTGCATGTCCTCGACCCCAGGTTCACATCCTGGCCGAGGACATGGACCAGCCTTACGTCGGCTTCGTCACGTGTCGGCTCTTCTACCGTGGCGCGGATGCGGCGTCCGCACTCGCGGGCCTGGGGCTGTTCCCCTCGGTCCTCATGGCGACGCGACTCCTCGTCGTGTGGGAGGACTGCGACTTGCGTACGGCGTTGGAGCTACCGGGAGACTCCTTCGCGACCGGCATGGTCATTCTCGACGCTGGCCTCGATCAGCACACGCTGAACTGGCACCCCTTCGACGTCGAGGTCGGCGGCACCAGCCCGCACGGCATACCCACGGTCATCCCGCATTGGGGCACCCCCGCCCGCTACGAGAAGGTGCAGCTGCTGGCACCGGTCGCGGAACTCCTGGAGGTGTGGCGGGAGTTCCGGCACGAGGACATCCAGGAGACGGCGATCAAGCTCCAGGAGGCTGGGTACGAATTCGATATGGTCACGCGCTGAGGCCGTGCTAGGCGTTGTCGGTGCGCTGCTGCTGCTCCTCAGAACTGGACGGCGACGCGCCCGCGGGCCCCGGCGGCGGCTCCGGCGGCTCCTCGGGGACGTCGGCACCGCCCTGCGGCTGATACCCACGCGGGTCACCGGGATCAGCCAGGAACGCCCGCTCCCACGGGGTCAGCTCCTCATCCGCTGCTGTCATCTCGCCCCCCTCCGGAACGGTGTTCCGGGACCTTCACCATTTCCACCACGTCAACGTCGGCCATTCGCAGGTAGATCCCGCCGGTGTGTTCCACCCTGGAGACAAAGGAGCCGTCCGCGGCCATCCGGTACGACGCCTGCAGATACAGGTCGGCCTCCTGGGGATGGCTCGAAGCGTACGACCGCGTACCGAACCAACCGCCCACCCACGTGCCGTCCTTCAGCCGCGCCCGTACGAAACGCGGTCCGCTGTCGGCACTCATACCGACAGCGTAGTCCCACGCCGTCGGCACGGGCCTGTACACGGAACGGGCACGGCGCCGCTCCCGGTACGAGACCGCCGCGGCGGCGGCAGCCGGTACACCGAGGAAGAGCACCAGAGCCCACATGCCGACCGCCCGTGGGCTCTCCGCGGCCAGCGCGCTCAAGCCGGACCGCTCGGCCTTGCGCCATGCCCGGACCAGGGCCGGCCCGGCGATGACCGCATACACCCCGTTTAGAACGACGCTAGCTGTGATGGCGCGCAGCATCCGCTCGCCGAGCTGCGCCTCCGTGGCGACCGGACCCCGCCAGCGCTCACGCAGAAACTGATAAGTCAGCCCAGGCAGAACGAGCAACACGAGGGCCAGCAGCTGACTCGTCGTGGACGGTGGTTGCATACCTCCCCCTGCTCATCGAGCCCTCAAAGTCTCCCACAAAGATTCCAGTGCCGGTCTTCCGTCGTCATCGTCACCCCGCCGGGGCCACGCGGATCGTGGCGACCACAGCGATTCCCCCCCCCCAGACCAATATTTGGAAAGGATGTTGGCATTGGCTCTCGGTACCGAGGCGTCCGCGTCATCGCCCGCCGGAGTCAGCCGACCGGCCGCCAGCTGCACCTTCGCCTTCGAGGACGCGGGCTTCGTGCGTGCGCGATGCGTGAGCGGACTGTCCGGCACGAAGCATCATGTGCAGGCTCGAGTAGACAGCCCGCGCGCTGCTGTGGGGCGAGCGGCTGAGGGTGGGCCACTACGAGAAGGGCAGCGCCGAGCTCGCCAGCGGCGAGAGCTACGAGAACTACAACCTGGGCAAGGACGGCAAGTTCTGGCGCGGGGTGATCAACGAAGAGAGGGAGAACTCCCCTGAGTCCGCTCTCTGCGAGCGCTCCTTGGTCTGGCAGGAGCCGACACCCTCCCCGACGACGATCACGCGCCGACGCCCGGTGTCCTCGCCGCGTACGCCTACGACAAGATCAAGGTGCCGGAGACCTCGGTCGAGCTGAAGCCGGCCGCCCGGTCGACGGTGAACCTTGCGACCTGGGTGTGGCTGGACAAGGCCACCTTCACGGAGGTCAAGGTCCGTGCCGAGCTGGCCGCTGCGGGGTGATGGGTACCGGAAGGAACGCGCCCGTGAACCCTCCCGCCCCGCCACCGGCCCACTGCGGGCGGCGACGGGGCGGGAGGCGGTGTGTGTCCCTGGAGAGGGTGTCCCTACGAGGCCACCCACCCGTGCACCCGGGCCAGTTCCGTCACCCGGGTGCGGATGCGCTTGATCTGGTCGGCGGTGAGGGTGTCGTCGGTGTCGAGGAGGAGGTCGGTGAGTTCGGCGCGGAGTTCGGCGACGGTGAGGGTGTCGGCCTCGTCCGTGTCGTCGTACTCGTCGAGGTCGGTGTCCGCGTCGGGCTCGTCGACGCCCGGGTTGGTGATGCGCGGGGCGTCGGGGCCGCCGGAGGAGAAGCCGACGGCGGGGGTGGAGCGGCGCGGGGTGGAGCGGTAGACGAGGCGGATCTGCGAGGCCTTCGGCCCCTTCTCGCCCATCTCCTCGAAGAACTCGACCTCGCGGCCGCTCTGGTACAGGTACTTCTCGTCGACGAGGTCGTTGGCGTGCATGAAGACGTCTTCGCCGCCTTCGTTGGGCACGATGAACCCGTAGCCGCGCACCTCGTCGAAGCGCAGGATCTTCCCGGTCTTCAGCACAACACCACACCTCCGCTGTATCTCGCACGCAGCCGGAAACCCGTTGCCGGCGTGCGGTGCGCGGCCGTCCCCTGGGCGCGGCCGTACCCGTCTGCGCCGTCGTCCGCCTCGGCGGGCGCGGCTTCACTCGGGCGGATGATACGCGTCCCGGGCTGCCGGGGGGGAGCGGCCGCGGGCTTCCCGTACCGGTGGGCCGGGACGGCCCGCAGCCGGGGGCGGTACAGTCGCGGGCGGCCTTCGGCCGAAGTACCGGGACCGGAACGGGGTGGTGTGGGTGAGCAAGAAGCAGGTCCGCGAGCTGTTCGAGCTGATGGGGCACGGGCAGCCGGTCGTGTTGACGAGTCCGATGGCGTCGGTGAAGAAGCTGGCCGGACTGGCCTGCATCGCGCAGCAGTTCGGCTACGAGTACGTCGACGTGCGGCAGGGCGGCGGGCGGAACAGCGCGCTCCACATGCACCTCGCGCCCGACCCGAGCCCCGCGGCGCGGCAGCGCGCGGCGGCCAACTGGCAGCAGTACCCGCAGGCGGGCCACGACGGCCCGCTGCCGCCTTACCCGTCGGACATGTTCGAACTGCTCAAGGCCCGGATCAACTTCGACCTGACCGGCAGGATGACGGAGACCAACCGGCTCGTCATGGCGGGGCTGGGGGTGACGATCGCCTCCGGCGTCCTGGCGTTGCGGGACGTGCCGATGCCCGGGGTGATGATCTTCTGGGTGCTGGCGATGGTGGTGCTCGGTGTCAGCGTCATGGTGCAGCGCAAGCGGAACGTGAAGTTCGCGGCGTATCTGGAGAGGCTCGGCTTCCAGCGGGTCACCGACCAGGAGGGCCGCGCCCGGTACCTGCCCCCGGGCTCGGGCTCGCAGAGCGGCTGGGGTGCGCCGCCGGTGCAGCAGCCCGCCCCGTACGCCCAGGCGCCGCAGCCCGCGCCGTACGGCTACCCGCAGCAGGGCCAGCCGCCCGCCGCCCCCTACGGCCAGCCTCCGCAGCAGCCCGCTCCCTACGGCTACCCCCAGCAGCCCGCGCCCCAGCAGCCGGGCCCGTACGGCTACCCCCAGCAGGGCCAGCCGCAGCAGGGCCAGTGGCCGCAGCAGGCGCCGCAGCAGCCCGGTCCGTACGGGCAGCCGCCGCAGAAGTAGGGGCGGCGGCCGGGGGCATTCGGCCCTGGCCGACGCCTCTGGCCCCGCCACGCGGAGCCTGCCAGCATCGCCGTATGAGCAAGCACTTGGGCCCCGCAGGCGGCCACCCTCATGTCGATCCGTCCCGTATACGCCCCGGACGGGGGGTGCTCGTCGGGGTGTGGGTGGCCGCGGGGCTGCTGCTGCTCGCAGCCCTCGCCGGGTTCGTGCTGACGGTGGTCTCGGCGGTCGACGCGGTCGACCGCGACCAGGCGTTCCGCAGCGGCGGCAGCGCCCGGGTGGAGGTGGAGTCCGGCGGTGAGCCCGCGGTGTTCGCGCAGGCGCCGGTGTCGGGCCAGGTCGACTGCACGATGGACGGGCCGGGCGAGGCAACGGTCAGCCGCTACGGGAGCTCGTACACCGTCAAGCTCAACCAGACCACCTGGGTACGCCTCCTCAGGATCGAGGCCGACACCCCGGGCACGTACACGCTTCGCTGCGTCGACCAGGCCGGAGCCCTCACCTTCGCGCCGGGCGACGGCGCCGGACTGGGCGTGCTCGCCGAGGAGTTGCTGCTGCGGTCCGGCATCCCCGGGGCGGCGGGACTGGCCCTGGCCGGCGTCGGCATCGCCCTCGGGGTCAAGCGCTCCCGCCACCGCAACCGCCTCGCCGCCGAGGCCTTCGGCCACCCGGCCCCACCGCCGTACGGCACCGGGCCGCAGTGACGTCGGTACGCCGGGCCGGACGTCCCGGTGCGCGAGTGGCGTTCCCCGTTCGACGGGAGCGCGGTCCCTCGTCCGCTGGCTCAGGCCGACTGCGCCTCCGTGTCCGACTCCGCCCCCGCCGCCAGGGCGGCCGCTTCCGCCAGCTCGTCCAGCGACAGTCCGAGCGTGGCGGCGAGGGCGGCGACGGTGAAGAAGGCGGGGGTGGGGGCGCGGCCCGTCTCGATCTTGCGGAGGGTCTCGGCCGAGACGCCGGCGGCGGCCGCGACCTCCACCATGCTGCGGTCGCCGCGCGCGCGGCGGATGAGGGCGCCGAAGTGTTCGCCGCGGGACCGTTCCCAGGGGGTCAGAGCTGTACGCACCATGACCGTGATACTAATACCGGTATAGAAATTGGATGCGCCGGGGTGGCGGCATGCCGTCCTCCGGCGCGCCTGCATGCCCGGGCCCAGGAGCGAGGCAGGCGGCATGGTGGAGATCAAGACCGACGGCGAGCTGGACGCGATGCGGGAGGCGGGCCGGGTCGTCGCCCAGGCGCTGGCCGCCGTCGAGGAGGCGGCCGTCCCCGGCGTCTCGCTGCGCGAACTGGACGAGGCGGCTCGCGCCGTACTGGCCGCCGCCCGCGCCACCTCCCCCTTCCTCGGCTACCAGCCGGGCTTCGCGCCCATCCCCTTCCCCGCGGTGATCTGCGCCTCCGTCAACGACGCGGTGCAGCACGGCATCCCGACCGACTACCGGCTCCGGGACGGCGACCTGCTCAGCGTCGACTGCGGCGCCCAGCTCGACGGCTGGACCGGCGACGCAGCCACCACCTTCTCCGTGGGGACGCCGCGCCCCGCGGACACACGCCTGGTCGCCGACACCCGCGCCGCCCTGGAGGCGGGCATAGCCGCCGCCACCGTCGGCCACCGGATCGGCGACATCTCGCACGCGGTGGGCACGGCCGCCCGGCGCGGGGGCTACGGCGTCCCCGCCGACTTCGGCGGCCACGGCATCGGCCGCCGCATGCACGAGGACCCGCACATTCCCAACCGGGGCCGCCCCCGCCGCGGCTTCCCGCTCCGCCCCGGCCTGGCCCTGGCCATCGAGCCGATGTTCCTCGCGGGCGGCTCGGACGCCTGCTGGACCGGCGAGGACGGCTGGACCATGTACACCGCGGACGGCAGCCGCGCGGCCCACATCGAGCACACCATCGCGGTGACCGAATCGGGCCCCCGCGTGCTCACCCTGCTGTGAGGCTGACCGCCACCGCCCCCTGGCCCTGCCCCGTCCCGCCCGCCCTAGCGGATCTCCTCCGGGCAAGCCGTCCCGCGGGGGAAGTCGTACGGCGCCGCGATGCGGTACGTGCCCGCCTTCGGGGCGACCAGTTCGGTCCAGGTGGTGCCGAGGGTGTCGGGGTCGGTGGGGGCGAGGCAGCCGTGGCGGTTGGTGTACTGCTTGGGGAGGTCGGGGTCGGCCTCGGTGCGGGCGCGGGAGCGGGCGGTCTCCTCGGGCGCGGGCAGGGAGTTGCCGTCGGCGTCGACCACGCTGAGCCACGGGGAGTACGGGAGACGGACCAGGACGCGGCCGGGGCGCAGCACGTCCAGGGTCATGGCGCCCTGTTCGGCGCGGCGGACCAGGGCCGGGGGGTCGGCCAGCGGGGTGGGGTCCTCGACGGCGTAGAGCTGCCAGTTGGCGTCGCTCCAGATGAGGTCGAGGTAGGGCTGGCCGCGTTCGATGAGGGCGCGTTCGCGTTCGCCGCCGTCGCCGTCGAGGTCTCCGCCGGGCAGGACGACGTAGTGGACGGCCCAGCGGTCGAGCCAGGCGCGGTAGGTGGCGGCGTTGAGGGAGCCGTCGTAGAAGAGGGGGTTGCGGCCGACGTCGGCCTGGCGGTTCCAGCCGCGGGCCAGGTTGACGTACGGGGCGAGGGCGGAGGCCTCGCGGTGGCTGCGGGAGGGGACGACCTCGACGCGGCCCTGGTCGGCCCCGGCCTGGTCGAGGTGGCTGACGAGGGGGGCCAGTTCGCGGTTCCAGGAGGCGATGGGCGTGGTGTTGACGACGTCGTCCACCGACTTGACGCCGATCCACCCGGCGAACAGCACGAGGGAGCCGACGAGGGCGTACCACTTGCGGCTGGCCCGGACGGTGAAGGGCATCGCCGCCATCAGCACGGCGCCCGCGAAGAGCATCGGCAACCTGGTGACGTTGGAGCCGATCTGCGAGTGGACCGCCCACACCACCAGCACCGCCAGGGCGTAGACGCCGCTGGTGATCCGCACGGTCACCCAGTGCCGGGGGACCAGGACGCAGACCAGCACGCCGAAGGCGAAGGGGAGCGCGGCCGAGCCCAGCGACATCGGCTGGGTGCCGGAGAAGGGGAACAGCCAGGTCGAGACGGCGACGACGGCGGCCGGGGCGAGCCCCAGCGCGTAGGCGGCGGGGCGTCGGCGGCTGACGAAGAGGGCGACGGCGACGAAGCCGACGAAGAGCCCGGCGACGGGTGACCCGGCGGTGGCGAGTCCGGCGAGGACGGCCGCGACGGCGCCCTTGGCCCAGCGGCGCCGGCGCCAGCGGTGCGGCCAGCAGAAGAACGCGGCGACGGCGGCGAGGCCGAACATCATGCCGAGGCCGAAGGTGACCCGGCCGGAGACGGCGTTGCAGACGAGGCCGTACACACCCGCGAACGCGGGAAGCAGGGCGCGCCGCAGCGACCCCGGTCCGGAGCCGGGCCGCGGGACGGCGCCGCTGCGGATCAGCAGCAGCGCGAGCAGCGCCGCCGAGACGGTGCCGACCAGCATCATCGTGGTGCGCACGCCCAGGACGTGCATGAGGTACGGGGAGACGACGCTGTACGAGACGGGGTGCATCCCGCCGTACCAGGCGAGGTTGTACGCCGAGTCGGGGTTGCGGCCGACGAACTCCGCCCAGGCGTCCTGCGCCGCGAGGTCGCCGCCGCTGTTCGCGAAGGTGAAGAACCAGAGGACGTGGAGGGTGGCGGCGAGGGCCGTGGTGAGCGTCACCGGGTGGAGCAGCAGGCGGCGCGCCCGGGAGGGGGCGGCGGGCTCCGGCTGGGGCGCCCCGGCGCCGGGTATCCCCGCGGGCGGCGCGGCCTCGCCGTGCTCGGCGCGTCCGGTCTCGGCGGTGGTCACTGCGGCTCTCCCCGTTCGTCCCCGGCCGGTCCGGCGCGGGCGCCGTGCAGCGCCGCCGCGTCCGTTTTGGTCCCGATGCCCGGGACGCTAACACGGCTCCGGCGGCGCACCCCCGGGTGGGGGCACGCCGCCGGAGCGGGGTGGTGCGGCGTCAGCCGATGCGCTGCAGCCTGGCGCCGAAGGACGGCTCGGCCAGGTCGCTCTGGAGGGCGATGGGCACCTCGACGGCGTCCCCGGTGCCGTCGCCGACGCTGAGCACGCCGACCTCGGTTCCGGCCTTGGCCTCGTGCGGCAGGGCCTTGCCGCCGTCGTCGAGGGCGAGCTTGACGGTCAGGCCCGGCCAGCCGACGGCCGGCACGTCCTTGGTGGCGACGACCGGCGTGGTGGAGCCGAGCCCGTCGTCGACGTGGCCGACGACGTCGCCCTTCTTGACCACCGGCTCGGACGTCAGCAGCTCCTGGGTGCGCAGGATCAGATCCTTGGAGCGGGCGGTGGCGGTGTCCAGGATGGGCGTCGCGTGCTGCCCGAAGACGGCGCCGATGATGAGCTGCTTCTCGCCGTCGACCACCTTCTCGGCGGCGAAGAGGAGATTGCCGCCGGCCTTGGTGGTGGAGCCGGTCTTGATGCCGACGACGCCGTACATCGGAACGAGGAAGTTGTAGTTCTTCTCGGGCCGGCCCGAGGTGGTCGACTCGTAGGACGGCAGCCGCACGACGGAGCTGAACGCCTCGAACTCCATGACCGCCTTGCCCAGCTTCACCTGGTCGGCGGCGGAGGAGACGGTGGTCTCCTTGAGGCCGCTGGGGTCGGTGTAGGTGGTGTTCTCCATGCCCAGCTCGGCGGCGTACTTGTTCATCTTCTCGACGAAGGCCGACTCGTCGCCGTCGCTGTCCCAACGGGCCAGCTGGCGGGCGATGTTGTTGGCCGACGGCAGCATGATCGCCTCGATGGCCTCCTTGACGGAGATCTTCTGGCCCTCGGTGACCTTGACGGTCGACTCCTGCCCGGCGTTCTCGTAGTCCTGCTGCGCCTTGGCGTCGATGGTGAGCTTCTCACCCTCGGTGCCCTTCTTGACCGGGTGCTCGCGCAGGATCGTGTAGGCCGTCATGACCTTGGCGACGCTGCCGATCGGGATCGGCTTCTGCTCGCCGTAGGAGCCGAGCGAGCCGATGCCGTCGACGGTGACCATGGCCTGGCCCTCGGTCGGCCACGGCATGGAGGGCTTGTCGCCCTTGAAGGTGTACGTCTCCTCGGCGGTCAGCGCCAGCGTGCCCGCGGGCAGCGGGCGCACCGCCTGGACCACGGCGAAGACGATGAGCAGCAGGATCGCCAGCGGCGTCCAGATCTTCACCCGGCGCACGGCGGTGCGCATCGGGGTCTCCGGCGGCGGCGGGGTGTTGGTCAGCTCGGCGAGCAGGTCCAGCGGCGGCAGCGGCTGCTGGGTGGTGCGCTCGGCGGCGGGCAGCGCGGCGGTCTCGTCGGCGGCCGGGGCGGGCGGCGGCACGGCCTTGGCCCGCGGCTCCGCGTCGGCCTCGGCCTCCTCCTCCGGCTGGGGCGCGGCAGGCCTGGCCTTCGGCTTGATCGCCGCCGGACCCTCCAGCCCGCGCAACGGCACGAACTTGCTGGTCCGCTCGGCCTCCGACTCGCTCGGGGACCCGGCGCCCTTCTCGGGCTCGGCCTCCTTCGCCTTGCCGTCGCCGACCTTCAGCATCGTCGTCGGCTGGTCGACCTCGGGGGCGGACTTCGGCGCCCGGAACACGGCGGTCGGCTGATCGACCCCCTCGCCCTCGCCCTTGCCCTTGCCCTTCTGGACCTTCCGGAGCTTCACCCCGGTGGACACGACAGCGGCGGCGCCCTCCTCGGCCCCCTCCGCCTCGCCCTTGCCGGCCTCCACGGCCTCGGCGGCCTCGGCGGCCTTCTCCGGCTCCGCCTCGGCGTCCGGCTTCCCACCCTGCCCGGGCACGGCCGCCCGCCCGCCATCCTTCTTTACGACGGACTCGGCAGCATCCTCCGGCTCCCCGGACCCCGCCGCCTCGGTCTCCTGACCCTCGGCCGCGGACTCGTCGGCCGAGTCGCCCTTGGCACCGCCGCCCGGCTCGGAGGCGTCCTCGTCGGCCTCGGCGTCGGTGTCGTCGGCGTCGTCCGCCTCCGCGGCGTCGCCCGCCCCCTTCACCTCGGCGGGGCCACGCTCACTGTCGCCCGCCTCGCGAGCTCCGGGCACCTTGGGGCCACCGGCTCCTCGCGCGGACTCGCCGGAGGCGCCTGAGGCGCCCCCAGGGCCCTTCTCGCCCTCGGTGGCGTCGTCGACGGAGTCGGCGTCAGCGGAGCCCGCCCCATCTCCGCCCGACTTGCCCGTTTCGACGCTTTCATCCGTAGCCACCCAGGCGGCCACGGCATCCCGCAGCCGGCCGTCCGTACCGGCCTGGGCGTCAGCCGGGCCGACGTCGGCGGCGTCGGCGTCGGCGTCGGCGTCGGCGTCGGAACCCTCGGCGTCAGCCGTGACCGCGTCGGCCTCGTCCCGCCCGCCGCCCCCCTCGGCGGAACCGTCGGCCTCGCCCTCGGCGTCCTCACCCTTCGCGGAGCCGCCCGCCTCCCCGGCGGCCTCCTTTGCGCCCTCGTCGCGCGCGCCGTCCGTCCTGAAGACGGCCGTGGCCTGATCGGTGCGGTCCGGTGTCTCGCGGGCGACCGCGATCCGGGGGTCACGGTCGTCCGTGGCCGGGGCCGGAGCGTCGGTGGCCGGGGTGCCGGAATCCCCCGCCGCCTTCTTCTGCTCCGACCTGTCGGGGAACTCGCCCGCCACCGATGCCTCCTCGATAAGCCGTCCGTCGTGCCGGACGACGTCGTGTCCGAACCATGTACCAGTGTCCTGTGTGACCCACGGACCCTCTTGCCAGACGAGAACGACATACCTACTGGTTCCCGTACATAGCGCCCACGTGCTCTCGACAGACCAATGTGAGAGGGGTCACCCTGTCACTCATCCACGCGGGGAGGCATGGATGGGCAGGAGCCGCAGAACGATTCCGGAGGAGCTTCTGCTGCTCGCTCTGGACCCGGCCACGGGTACCACAGCGCAGCCGCAGTCGCTCGACCTCGGTCTGGCCGGAGCACAGCTAGTGGAGCTGGCGCTGGCCGGACGTATAGCCCCGGACGGGGATCGTATCGCCGTGGTCGTACCACGGCCGACCGGAGATCCGACGCTGGACTCCGCACTGGAGCTGCTGCGCAGACGCGGCGCGCCGGTGCGGGCCGTGCACTGGATCGGCGGGCCCCGGCTGGGGCTCCGCCAGACCTATCTCTCACATCTGGAGCGGTGCGGCATGGTGCATGCCGTGGCGGGCCAGATGTGCGGGGTGCTGCCGACGACGCGCTACCAGGCGACGGAGACGACCATCAGCCGGGAGATCAGAGCCCGGCTGGACAACGCGATCCGCACCGGCGTCCCGCCGGACCCGCGGACCGCGGCGCTCGCCGCACTGGCCCACGCGGTCGGTCTCGGCAAGCACCTGTACCCGGGGAACGAAGGGCGCTCCTCGCGCTCCCGCCTCCGGGACCTCATCAGGCACGACCCGATGGGCGGACTCGTGGCGCACGCCGTGATGGACGTCCAGAACGGCGCGGCGACCCAGCCGCGGCGGGGCAGTGCCCCGGCGGTGCGCCCGGCCCACGGGCCACGCACCCCGGAACCGGCGGCCGGACCAGGGCACCACGCCCCGGGCCAGCCGCACCGCTCGACGATGGCCCGCGCCGCGGCCCACTGAGAGCGACCACGCACCGCTGTACCGCAGCACCGGCACGACGGTCCGGCGGCGGCGCGGCCGGGAGCATCCGCGCCCGCCGCCCGCCGCCGGCACCGACAACCGAAGACCGACAACCGAAGAGCAGCCCCCCCCAGCGCCGTACCGCCGCGCCGTCACGCCCCTTCGCGTCACGGCCTCTGAACCGGTCCGGGAGCCGCAAGGTGGCCGCGCGGGGTGACGGGACGGACGTCCGGACGACGCCTCCTCCCGCCACCCCGCGTGGCCGTGCGCGCAGGCGCGCGGAGGGTAGCGGCCGGACGCGGTCCGGACACACTCGGCCACCGTACGGATACGGCATCGGCCATTTCCCAGCGCCCGCACGTCCGTTGGTGGCACTCTGCTGAACAGCAGATAAGCAGAACCCGCCAGGCCCTGCCCGCAGGGCCCGCAGCCGGAGGTGCACGTATCCGTGGCGTCCAGTGTCAACCCCACCGTCAGGCGGCGCCGTCTGGGCCAGGAGCTGCGCAGGCTCCGCGAACTCAAGGGCATGACCGCCGAGCAGGTCGCCGAGCGCCTCCTGGTCTCGCAGTCGAAGATCAGCCGCCTGGAGAACGGCCGCCGCTCGATCAGCCAGCGCGACGTGCGTGACCTGTGCGGTGTCTACGAGGTCGAGGACCACCGCATCGTCGACTCGCTGATGCAGATGGCCAAGGACTCGCGCCAGCAGGGGTGGTGGCACAGCTTCGGCGACATCCCGTACAGCGTCTACATCGGGCTGGAGACCGACGCGGCCTCGCTGCGCGCCTACGACCCGCAGGTGGTGCCGGGTCTGCTCCAGACCCGCCCGTACGCCGAGGCGCTGATCCAGGGCGCCATCCCGGAGATCAGCCAGACCGACGCGGACAAGCGCGTCCAGGTGCGGATGCGCCGCCAGGAGCGGGTCTCCTCGCCGGAGAACCCGCTGCGGCTGTGGACCGTGATGGACGAGGCGGCGCTGCACCGGGTGGTCGGAACGCCGCAGCTCATGAAGGAACAGTTGGAGCATCTCGTGCAGATGTCGGAGCTGCCGCACGTGACCGTCCAGGTCATTCCCTTCACGATGGGCGCCCACCCGGGTCTCAACGGGCAGTACGCCATTCTGGAGTTCCCCGACGCCACCGATTCCAGCGTGGTCTACATCGAAGGCGTCACCAGCGATCTGTATCTGGAGAAGTCGAACGACGTCCAGAAGTACAGCGTCATGTACGAACATCTGCGGGCACAGGCGCTGAACCCTGAACAGTCGCGCGAATTCATCGCGAAGATCGCCGGAGAGCACGGCGGCTGACCGCCGCCCTCTCCTTCTTTCACCGTTCGCCTCTCCGGATTCCGCGCCCGATTCCCACATCCCATTTCCGTGCACAGACGCCGTCCGGCGGGTTCGTCCCGCCGGACGGCGTCGGCGCGTGCACGCAGTCGCCGCAGGCCCGAGGCCGTGGGCGCGCGCGGAACGGTCGCCCCCGGCCGGTGGGCGGCGCCCTGGCGGCCGAAGAAGCGGCGCCGGGAAGAAGCACGGGAGTACCGGCGTGAGCCGGGGCGGGGACACGGGCCGCACGAAGCGCGGACCGCGGTCGAAGGGCGTGCGCGCGCTGGCCGGAATTACCCTGTCCGCAGAAACCCGGGTTTATTCCGAGGTATCGCTCAAATGCGCGTACCCGCCGGGTGTGCGCACGGACGATACACGTTCCTTCGCCCAGCACGGAGGTGAACCAGGGAATTTGCCTTCAGTCGAGTGACTGGCTTCCGCTCCGGACGATGTTGGCGAGTAGCGTCAACAACGTCATCGGGACCGGTGACACTCCCCGGCCCTCGCGGCCGGCGGAACTGCACATCCACCGCCTGAACCGGAGCAATCATGGCTATTCACCAGGGTGCGACCACCGACTGGACCAAGTCCTCCTACTCCACCGGAAACGGCGCCTGCGTCGAGGTGAAGTCCCCCGTCGTGGCGGCCATCGCCGTGCGCGACTCGAAGGTCACCCAGGGGCCGGCGATCGGCTTCGCCGCGCACTCCTGGAACGCCTTCGTCGCCGGGGTCGGCCGGGGGAACCTCGACCTGGTGTGACCCGACCGCTCCCGCGCCGCGAGGTGCGGGCCGGTGCCCGGACGCGCGCACGGCGCGTCCCGCGCGGCGCCGACAAGCCCTCTCGACTGGATCGCCGTCCCGGCCGAGGGGGCTTTCCCCTGACCCGGCCCCGGCGCCCGGCGGAGCCTCACGCACGCGGATACCGGGCGAGCCAGCCGGGCGACGCCCCCTCGGGCCCGTGCAGGGCGGGGCCGTGGGTCATCTCCAGCGCGAAGTCGTCGGCCAGCTCCAGCACCGTCGACCGGCCCTCCAACTCCGCGAGCCAGGCGGGCGGCAGCGCCGTCTCCCCGTGCAGCGCGCCGAGCAGCCCGCCGCAGACCGCGCCGACCGCGGGCGAGGGCCCGCCGTGCCGCACCGCCAGCCGCAGCCCGTGCGGGACGTCCTCGCAGACCAGGGCGGCGTAGAGGGCGGCGCCCAGGACGCCATCGGCCCCGCCGTCACCGGCCAGTTCCTCGACCAGGGCGGCGTCCGGCGGGCCCCGCCGCACCCCCTCGACGGCCGCGCCCAGCGCCTCGCCGACGGCCTGGTGGCCCGGCTGCTCCGCGGTGAGGGCGAGCACCCGGCCGACGGCCGCCTCCAGCGGTTCGCCGCGGGCCGCGCCGTGCACCAGCAGCGCGTACGCCCCGGCCGCCAGCCGCGCCGCCGGGTGCCCGTGGCTCTGGGCGGCGCATTCGAGGGCCAGTTGGAGGACGAGCCCCGGCTCCCAGCCGACCAGCAGTCCGAACGGCGCCGACCGGGTCAGCGCCCCCGGCCCGCGCTCCTTCGGGTTCCGCACGGCCTCCAGGGTGCCCATCCCCGGGTCACCGAAGCCGGAGAGGCAGCTCCGCTCCGGCCGGCGCCTGCTGTACAGCCACTCCTGCCGCGCCAGCCAACCGTCCCCCGTACGCCGCTCGTCGGGGCCCCAGTCGGACTGGGTGGCGGCCCAGCGCCGGTACGCCAGGTGGATGTCGGTCGGCGGGTGCCAGGCTCCGGTGTCGCGGCGCACCTGGGCGCGGATCAGTCCGTCGACGGTGAAGAGGCTGAGCTGCGTGACCGCGGTGACGGCCCCGCGCCGCCCGTACGCCTCCCCCGGCCCGTCGGGCCCCGACTCCCCGCACAGCTCCCGTACGGCCCGGGCGTCGAGCCCCGCGAGCGGCGCCCCGAGCGCGTCCCCGAGGGCCGCCCCGAGCAGCGTCCCGCGCACCCGGCTCCGGAAGTCCTGCTGCTCGGTCCGCCCCCAGACGGCCCCGGCGGCCGTGACCACAGCACCCCTCCGTCCCTGCCGTCCGCTTACGCCTCGTCCCGCACTGTAATTGACCGAAGCTAAGCGGACGGGGGCGACAGCGGTATGTGAACGGTCGTCCTGGTGGCGGTGTTTGAGCGGGTGGGGGCGGGTCTGCCCTGAGGCGGGCGGTGGGCCGGCGCCGGACGCCTGCGAAGGCGGGCGGGCCACCGGGGGGGCGGGGGTCTGACCGAGCAGCCGGCGCCCGGCCAGGACGGACGGGTGCGTCAACTCCCCCGTCGGGGGCAGACGGAGGCCGTACGGCCGCCCGGGCCGCACCCCCGCTCCCCCGCTCCCCGCGCCTCGTCGGCCGCCGGGAGCGGGCGCCGTTCCACGGAGGAGTCACCCATGAGCCAGAGCCCCACGTTCGGCACCGGCCCCGCAACCGGTCCCGCAGCCGGAGCCGGAACAGCACCGGGGCGTCTCCTGGCGTTCCTGGCCGTCAGCGTGCTGATCGGCTGTTACGCCGTGGTCGACGGGGTGTGGCTGAGCGGGCCGGTGGACTGGGTCAGCGTGGCGCTGGGGGCGGTGGCGCTCGTCGGGGCGTCCGTGCTGGCCTTCGCCGTCCTCCGCTCGCCTCGGACGTGATCCGCCGGGGCGGCCCGTTCCGCTGAAGGCCCGTGCCTCCGCGCGTACGCGCCCCCTCCACCCGCGCCGCGCCACCTCGTACCGTGCCCGGTCGGCCAGCAACGCTGGGCCACCCGCCCCGGAGAGACGGCGCGCCGCGGCGTCCGTGCCTGTGTTTCCCTAGGAAGTCGGGGAACGAGACAGGAGCACCAGTGCCGGTGGCATCGCGTACGGTAAGAACGGCGAGACCTCGGCCAGACGGGCTCCCGGCGGCACTGTTCGACCCGGCGCGGCTCGCCGCGGTGGTCGAGACGGGGCTGCTGGACACCGGGCCGGAGGAGGTCTTCGAGGATCTGGCCTCGCTCGCGGCGCGGGTGACGGGGGCCGGGCGGGCCTTCGTGACGTTGGTGGACGACACGCGGTCGTTCTGGAAGTCGTGCGTGGGGGTGGACGCCACCGCGGTGGCCGACCGGCAGAACCAGGTGAGCGAGAGCTTCTGCTACTTCCTGGTCGGCCTAGGTGGCGGCCCCTTCATCGTGGACGACGCCGCGACCGACCCCCGCACCCGGCACCATCCTTCCGTCGCCCCGATGGGCATAGGCGCCTGGGCCGGTTACCCCTTGCTCGGGCCGGGGGGCGAGGTGCTGGGCAGTTTCTGCGTCATCGACGACGAGCCGCGGGCCTGGTCGGCCGCCGACCTGATGACGTTGGAGACGCTGGCCCGGTCGGTGTCGGCGGAGATCCGGCTGCGCCAGACCCTGGCGTCGGCGCAGCGCGCCCACGAGGTCTCGACGGAGCTGGCCCGTTCGCTCCAGCAGGGGCTGCTGCCGCCGGCCCTGCACCAGGTGCCGGGCCTGGAGACCGCCGCCTCGTACCTGCCGGCGTCGACGAGCGGCCCGACCGAGGTGCAGGTGGTCGGGGACTTCTACGACCTCTTCCCCACCCGGGGTTCCTCCTTCGCCGCCGTCCTCGGTGACGTCTGCGGCAAGGGCGTGGAGGCGGCCAAGGTCACCACCCTGGCGCGTTACACGATCCGTGCCGACGCCGGGGCCAACCTCGCCCCCGCCACGCTCCTGGACCGCCTGAACACGGCGATGCTGGCGCAGCGCGCGCCCCGCTTCATCACCGCCGTCTACACGGCGTTCCGCGTCACCCCCGGCGGCCTCTCCGGCCGGATCGCGCTGGCCGGACACCCGCCCGCCCTGGTCCGCCGGGCCGACGGCCGGGTCCGTCGGCTCGGCGAGCCCGGCACCCTGCTCGGCGTCCTCCCGCAGGTCCGCCTCACCGACGTCCGCTACCGCCTGGCCCCCGGCGACCTGCTCCTCCTCTACACGGACGGCGCCTGCGAGGCCCGCCCCCGCCCCGGTACGCCCCCCGGTGCGGCCCGCCCGCTCTTCGACGAGGACGCCCTGGCCGAGGCGCTGGCCGCCACCCACGGCGCGGACGCGTCGCAGACCGTGGCCGCCCTCGGCGCCACCCTCGCCACCTACCACGGCGGCTGGGCCAGCGACGACACGGCCCTGCTCGCCCTGCGCGTGCCGCCGCACGACTGACCCGGCGCCGGCCCCGGTCAGCCCGCGTCCGCCGACGCCGGAGGCGTCCAGCGGCGCGTACGCGGGACCGTGCTGGTCGCGACGCCGTACTCCTTCTTCAGGTGCTCGGGGATCGTGTAGTGCATGACCCGGCCCCGGGTGAGCGAGGAGAGTTCGAAGACGGTGGTGAGGTGGCCGAGGCGGTCGAGGGCCCAGGCGCCGAAGGGTGACCTGTCCTCGATGGTCTCCAGGGCGCCGAGCAGCGCGGGGACGGCCTTGACGACGGTGTCCCAGCCGGTGCGCGGCACCTCCAGCCAGTCTCCGCAGGTGTCGCCGACGAGGTGGCGGATGAGGGCGGAGACGATCGGGTCGAAGAAGGTGCCGGGGACGACTTCCTCGTAGAGGTCGATGAGTTGGCGGGTGAGGTGGGCGCCTTCCGGGGACGGGCCCATGTGGCGGGTCAGGTAGAGGTCGAGGAACTGGCGGGCCGAGTCGAGGTCGGCGGGCGCGTGGGCCTGGTCGACGCCGAGCATGGCGCCGACGACCCGCCACGCGTAGAAGTACGCCTCGGCGCCGTCGACGCTCATGTGGATGTTGAGCCGGTGCAGCGAGTCCAGGACGAGCAGCGAGAAGAGCATCTGCCCGCCGATCATGTCCTCCTGGCAGATCGGCGTGCCGAGCCCCTCTGCCTCCCACTCGCCCTCGCGCGCCAGGTGGTGGCGGATGGCGGCGTGCAGCAGGCGGACCTTCTGGGCGGCCGGGATGAAGCGGCTGCCGGCCTCGAAGGCGCCGGGCTGCATCAGGTAGACGGTGAACTGCCCGGTCTCCGCCATCCGCTTCGACGGGTACTTGAGCGCGTGCGAGGCCGACAGCAGCTTGGCGACGTGCGGGACCACGTAGCAGGTGGGCATCGAGGCGAAGGAGAGGGCGGTGGAGATGTGCACGTTGTTGTCGATGAAGAAGAGCCGGGCCTTCTCCATCTCGCCCCAGTCGACCCAGTCGGGCGGGGTGCTGGTCAGGTGCAGGTACTCGCGGGCGACCTCGGGCAGCCCGTCCGGCAGCGGCGACCCGGCGGTGGAGACGTGCCGCATCAGGGTGTTGAACTTGCCGACCTCCCCGCGCTCGAAGAGGGTCGCCACGGTCGCGTCCGCCAGCTCGTCGCCGGCCAGGCGCAGGGCGTCCAGGGAGGCCGGGGTGTAGGTCATGGGTGCTCCTCGGGGTGGCGGGTCAGTGCCCGCGTGCGGTCACGGCATGGGCGAGGCCGGTCAGTGCCCGGGCCGCCTCGCCCGGAAGCTCCACCTCTTCGAGTGACCTGGCGGCCTCCTCGACGCGGGCGGCGATCATCCGCTCGACGCGCTCGGGCGCCCCCAGCCGGGTCATCAGCCCCCGTACGGCGTTCAGTTCGGCATGGCCCGGGTTCCTGGCCGCGAGCGCCCGGCGGAGTGCGGCGCGCTCGGCGCCGTCCGCCGCCCGCCAGGTCTCGGCGAGGAGGACGGTCGGTCGGCGGCCCCGCAGGTCGTCCAGGCTGGCCTTGCCCGTGCGGGCCGGGTCGCCGAAGAGGCCGAGCAGGTCGTCCCGGAGCTGGAACGCCTCGCCGAGCGGCACCCCGTACGCGCGGAACGCCTCCCGCAGCCGGGGACCGCCGCCCGCGAGCGCCGCCCCGATGAGCAGCGGCTGCTCGACCGTGTACTTGGCGGTCTTGTACCGGACGACCTGGAGGGAGTCCGTGGTGTCCGGGGCGGCGCCGGTGCGCAGGATCTCCAGGCACTCGCCCGCGATCAGGTCGCGGGCCAGCTCGCCCCAGAGCGGCCGGGCCCGGGAGAGGTAGGCGGCGGGCAGGCCGCTGCCGGTGAAGAGCTGCCCGGCCATCGACATCAGCAGGTCGCCCACGAGCATCGCCAGCGACCGCCCGGCCGCCTTCGGGCGCGGCCGGCCGTGCGGGACGGCGCGCAGGGCGAGGTGGGCGGTGGGGCGGCCGTGCCGGAGCGGGCTGTCGTCGATCAGGTCGTCGTGGACGACGGCCGCCGCGTGCACCAGTTCCATCGCGGCGGACGCCCGCACCAGCGCGTCACTGTCGGGCTGCCCGGCCGCCCGCCACCCCCAGTAGCAGAAGGCGGCGCGCAGCCGCTTGCCGTGCGCCACGGCTGCCCGCAGCTGCGCCGCGACCGGCTCCAGCTCGGCGTCGAGGTCGGCGAACCGGTCGGCCTCGTCCGCGACGAACCGTCCCAGCTCCCGGTCCACGCGCGCCTTCAGCGCCTCATCCACGTGCGGTTCAGTCATCCCCGGCCGCCGCTTGTCGCGCCACCACGCGCCGGGCGAGCACTTCGAGATGGGCGGGGGCCGCACCCGTACGCCGGTCCAGCGCCAGCTTTCCCCGGGCCGCCAGGTCGGCCTCCGCCTCCCCGGCCAGCTCGGCGAGGTCCGACCGGCCCAGCAGCCCCCGCGCGGCACCGAACAGCGCCCCGACCCCGCTCACCGCCACGTCCGCCAGCCCCGCCGCGACCAGCACGGCCCGCTGCTCCAGAGTCCCTTTGTCCGCCGCTTCCCGCACCAACGCGACCACCCCCCGGGTGAGTTCATCGGCGCCGCACACAGCGGCGACCGTGATCAGAGAGTGCCCCCGGCCGGCCACCACCAAGGCCGGAATCCACGATCGGGCGAATTACCGGACGCGGGCCCCGGCCACCGCACCGACGGTGCTACGGACGGCCGCCCGCCCCGGCTCCGGAAACCGGTGGAACGGCAGGTGAGGGCCTACGTAGGCTCGCGCGCATGGATCTTGAGATCACCACCCTCGCCGCCCGCCCCGAGCTGGCCGACGCGCTGGACCAGATGCCCGACACCTGGCCCGAGTTCGTCCTGGAGGACCTGGTCGGCTGGGCCAACTTCCCGCGGATAGCCGTGGAGTTCCCCGAGTACGTCCTCGCCGCGACGGACGCCGAGGGCGCGGTGGTCGCCCGCGGCTACAGCGTGCCCTTCACCCTGCACGCCCCCGGCCGCGGAAAGCTCCCGGCGGGCGGCTGGGACCAGGAGCTGCTGTGGGCCTTCTCGGACCTGCGGCACGGCCGTACGCCCGACACGGTCGGCGCCGTCGAGATCACCGTGGCCAGCGGACACCTGGGCAAGGGGATCTCGGGCCGCATGGTCGAGGCGATGCGCGCCAACGCCCGCGCCCTCGGCCACGGCGAACTCGTCGCCCCCGTACGCCCCAGCGCCAAGCACCGGCAGCCGGCCCTCCCCATGGAGGAGTACGCCCGGCTGACCCGCGCCGAGGACGGCCTCCCCGAGGACCCGTGGCTACGCGTCCACGTCCGCGCCGGGGGCGTCATCGACTCGGTCGCGCCGGTGTCGATGACGGTCAGCGGCACTCTGGAGCAGTGGCGCGCCTGGACCGGCCTCCCCTTCGACACCGAGGGCCCCGTCGAGGTCCCGGGCGCGCTGGTCCCCGTCCACTGCTCGGCCGCCCACGGCTACGCGGTCTATGCCGAACCGAACGTCTGGGTCCGCCACAAGCTCTGATCCACGCGGCGGACCCGCCTCCTCTACGCCCCGGCCTTGGCCATCCCGACGAACGCGGCCCAGGCGGGGCGAGCGATGTGGAGGACGGGGCTGGAGCTCGCGAGCTTGGAGTCACGTACGGGGACGACGTCCGCGTGCCCGTCGGAGACTTCCAGGCAATTGGCTGACGCGGTGTCGGAGCGGCTTGACTTTCGCCACACGTACGAGCCCGTCCGCAGTGAGGCCATCGCTGTACTCCTTCTTCAACTTTCGCAGCAATTCGAGGGATTCGACAGGGCTCAAGGCCGTATCGCGCAGGTAATCGTAGGCCACTCGCTCCTTTGCCACCTCCTCCGGCTCCTCGATCAAATTGCCCAGTCCAGCTCCCTCCTTGTTGACGACAGCCTCACCACCCGGCAGTTCGAGCAGTGCGAACCCACCGCCGACGAAGAAGTTGAACCTGCTCCTCAGCGGCAGAATCTGCATCGTCACGTTAGGACGCTCAGCGCACTCGACGAGGTGATCCAACTGCTCACCCCAGGAGGGCTGATCTCCTTGCGCCCGGAGCAGAGCGACTTCATCGAGGATTACGCGGCAGAGGACTGGCGGCTCTCGATCGAAGAGTCGCGCACGACGCATGCGGTGGCTCACCAGCTCATCGACTTCTTCGTCACTCCTCCACTCCGCTGTCTGCATCAGTTCTCGCGTATATCCCTCCACTTGGTACAGCCCTGGGATCACTGACGCGTTGTAGTCGATGCGAAAGATGGCCTCCACCTCAAGCTCCGAGAAGCGCTGAAAGTAATGCTCGAATCGGCCTTGCGACGAAAGCTCCCAGACCCTCGCCAAGTGCGTCGTCCCGTAGACCTTGTCCAGGGCCGCCATGACCTCGTACGAGCCCATGGACTGCCCCCTGTGGACTCGGTGCAGGTAGCCCCTGTGGAAGCGGGTCATCTCGGCAAGCTGATCGAACGTGTACTTGGCCTCCTTGCGGCGCCGCTCCAACTCCTCCACGAGCCGGGCCATACCCTGCCGTTCGCCGAAAACATAGCGCCCGTCGCCCGCGGGCGCGCCACCGTTCTTCTTGGACGTCCGTTCGGCCACGTCCCCTCCCTCGTCGCCTATCCACCAGGAGACAGCTCTGCCCTGGCGACTCTAGGGCCTGCCGATGCACGCTGTGATCGGATACCGCGAGTTCCGTCACGAGAGGCAGACCCATGTCATCCCAAACCCCCACGTTCCACCCCGCCTCCGGCTGGCGGATCGACCGTGCCGTGACGCGGCGTATCCGGAGGTTCCGGTGTGCGGACGGGCACGACCGGATGCACCTGCCGATGACCGTGTACCTGCGGGGGCGGGTCGTCGGCGGGGACGCCGGACTGTGGCTTTCGGTACCCGAGGCGCGTTCGCTCGTTCGGGAGATCACACGGGCTCTCGCGACCGGCGCGGAGGAACCGCCGGTACGGCGCCCCCGCGCCGACCGCTGAGCCCGCGCCCGCCGACCGGACCCGCAGCCAGAGGAACCCCGTGCCGCCCTCACCCCCCGCCACCACCGGCGCGCCCCGCGCCATAACCGTCGCCCGCCCGTTGATCTGGGCCTCCGTAAGGGAGTTGGACGGCTCCGCGACGGCGATCGAGACCCTGTACCGAGGTGCCGTGCCGCCGACCCTGCGCCTCCCGGCGTACGCCGCGTACGTGGCCCGGCGCCTCTCACCCCAGTGCGCCGGTCCCGACCGCCGCCAGCGACGGCGTACGTCCCTCACCTGGTACGCGCCGGTCTCCGCTCTGCTGGAGGCCTTCCCCGGCCGGGTCGCGTCGGCCGGAGAGCGGCAGGCGGTGCGCGACCAGCTCGACCACTGCCTCCACTGCCTGACCGAGGGCACGCTCCGGATCCGGCTGCTGCGGCCGGAGGCGGGTCCGCTGCCGGTCGACGCGCTGGGGCTCACCCTGTACCACCGGCCCGCGCCCGCCGAGGCGCTCTTCACGGTGGACCGGGGCGGCAGCGTCGGGGTGGTCGCGGCCTCGTCGCTGGAGACGGCGCGCGCCCGCCTGGAACGCGCCCGGCACCACGCGTACGAACCCCTGGTCGCCGCCCGCCTCCTCGCCGACCGGCGTACGCGCCTGCCCCGCCCGTGAAGCGGCGTCCCCTGCGCCACGTCCCGGCCGCCCTGCTCGCGGCGGCCGCCCTGTCCACCGGCGGTACGGCCCTGTTCGCCGTCCTCCTCAACCGCCTCCTCCCCGCCAAGGCGGACCTCGGCGACCCCGAGCCACCGCCCGCCTGCCCGCACCTGCCTCCCTCCGCCCACCCGCCTCCACGGTCGCCCCGCCCTACGGGCTGACCGGCCTCTCTCCCCAGGAACCCGCCATGCTCTGTGCCCGCTGCTCCCTCCCCTTCACCGCCGACGAGGACACCGTCCTGTACGTCATCGACTCGGCCTCCGCCGCCGGCCGGACCGTGGAGTTCCACCGGGAGTGCCCGGACGAACGCGCGGCCCGGCTGCGGCAGGGGCAGGGGGAGACGGCGGATCAGCCCGTCTGGGGCGGGTAGAACGGGCGCACCCGGCGGGGCGCCGGGCTCGTGTGTGAGAACGCGTAGCGGACGGCGTCGCGCGGGCGCGGGCCCGGGGCGGGCGCCCTCACACGGCCAGCGTCACCATCGTCCCCGCGTACACCACCACGAGCAGCCAGCCGTCGAAGCCCAGCCGGAACCAGCCGCTCTTCTGGCGGACCAGGAGGCCGGCCAGGACCACCGTGGTCATGAGCAGGGCCGCGCCGGTCAGGAAGAGTTCGTCGCGGCCGGCGGCGTGGAAGAGGGAGCCGCCGGAGTAGGCGAGGTCGCCGATGGCGAGGTTGAGGACGTCGAGGCAGTTGCCGCCGATGATGGCGGCGAAGGCGAGGGTGAGGGCGCCGCGGCGGACGGCGGCGATGGAGGTGACGGCTTCCGGGAGGGCGTTGATGATGCCCATGATCCCGGCGCCGACCAGGCCCGCGCGCAGGCCGGTGGAGGAGAGGACGACCTGTGCGGCCTGGGTGACGGCCCAGCCCGCGACGATCACGATGCCCGCGATGGCGGCGAACTCCGCCCAGAGGGCGCCGGTGCGGCGCTTCGCGTACGCGCCGTCGGGTTCGGGATCGGGCACGTCCTCGACGGTCTCGCGTGTCTGGACCGCCTCCCACGCCTGCCACAGGGGGTCGTCGGTGCGGCGGACCAGGTGCAGGCCGCCGATGTAGAAGAGGACGAGGACGATCGAGGCGGGGTGGACCCCGGCCACCGTCACCTCGGGACTGAAGGTGGCCATGAGGGAGAGGCCGAGGAGCCCGGCGAGCAGGACGCCGAAGAGGAGGTTCTGGAGGGAAGCGGCGGCGTGTTCGAGGTTGACGCGGCGGTGGAAGGCGTCGGCGGCGACCACGGCGAGGGTCTGCGCGGCGATGCCGCCGACCGCGTTGCCGTAGGCGAGCCGGGGTTCGCCGTCGACGGCGGCGACGGTGGTCATCACGATCCCGGAGAGCGAGGTGACCAGGCCGAAGAGGACGGCCCCGAAGAGCGCCTCGCCCCAGCCGGTCCGGTCGGCCAGGGTGTCGCCCACCCCGGCCAGCCGCACGCTGCACACGACCGTCACGGCCCCCGCGAGGATCAGTACGGCGACGCTCCACCCGAGCGACCACTCCCCTGAGAGCACCGCTCCCGCCCACTCAGCCACCTGGCCCCCATTCCCTCGACGGTGTCTCTGCCGGTGTCATGGGAAGCCGTCTGCCCCCGTGGGGCGGCCGTAGGCCGGGCGGGCGGGGCGGCGTTCTTCACGCCCTTCCCGCCCTGGTGCCGTGCGCGGCGTGGCAGGGTGGGCCGCCTGAGCGGCTCGGATGTCCGAGCCCCTGAGCCTGGGGGAACGTCATGCGTATCCGTACCGTCGCGGCCTCCGCCGCCCTCGTCCTGTGCGCCACGGTGTCCGCGGCGGCCTGCTCGTCCGCGCCGGAGGCCGGGGCCGGGGACGCCTCCCGGCCCGCCGCTCCCGCCTCCCCGGCGGCGCCCACTCCGGCCGAGGACGCGCCGGAGCGCGCCGAGACGGGCAAGCGCGAAGCGGGCGCTCCCGAGATGGACGGACAGGAGGTCGTGACCAGCCCGGAGGGGTGCGCGACCTCCGCCGCCGAGATCCCGGCGGAGTGCGCGCTCGACCCGGAGTTCACCGAGACCACCGAGGCCGAGCCGGCCGACGGGGCACCCGTCACCCAGTGAGTCCGCCGCGGCGCCGGCACCGCCCTGGTGCCCCGGAGGGGGCGGGGGGCGTCGCGGCGCCCCCCGCCTTTTTCACTCCGCCAGCGGCAGCAGCTCCGGCAGGTGCCCGTCGGACGCCTCGGCCGCCGCGACCCGCTCGGCCGGGACCTCGCCGTAGAGCGTCGTGCGCGGCTTGGACGGGCGGCCCGCGAGGGTGGCGATGGCGCGCAGGTCCTCGATGGAGCGGTACGAGCCGTAACGCGAGCCCGCCATGCGGGAGATGGTCTCCTCCATCAGGGTGCCGCCGAGGTCGTTGGCGCCGGAGCGGAGCATCTCGGCGGCGCCCTCCGCGCCGAGCTTGACCCAGCTGGTCTGGATGTTGGTGATGTGCGGGTGGAGCAGGACGCGGGCCATCGCGGTGACGGCCCGGTTGTCGCGGGTGGTGGGGCCGGGGCGGGCGATGCCCGCGAGGTAGACCGGGGCGTTGGTGTGGATGAAGGGGAGCGTGACGAACTCCGTGAAGCCGCCCGTCTCCTGCTGGATGGCGGCCAGCGTGCGGAAGTGGCCGAGCCAGTGGCGGGGCTGGTCCACGTGGCCGTACATCATCGTGGAGGAGGAGCGCAGGCCCAGCTCGTGGGCGGTCTTGACGACCTCGATCCAGTCGGCCGCGGGCAGCTTGCCCTTGGTGAGGATCCAGCGGACCTCGTCGTCGAGGATCTCGGCGGCGGTGCCGGGGATGGAGTCGAGCCCGGCCTCCTTGGCGGCGGCGAGCCAGTCGCGGATCGACAGGCCGGTGCGGCTGGCGCCGTTGACGACCTCCATCGGCGAGAAGGCGTGCACGTGCATGCCGGGGACGCGTTCCTTGACCGCCCGCGCGATGTCGAAGTAGGCCGTGCCGGGCAGGTCGGGGTGGATGCCGCCCTGCATGCAGACCTCGGTGGCGCCGACCTCCCACGCCTGGGCGGCGCGGTCGGCGACCTGGTCGAGGGAGAGCGTGTAGGCGTCGGCGTCGGTGCGGCGCTGGGCGAAGGCGCAGAAGCGGCAGCCGGTGTAGCAGACGTTGGTGAAGTTGATGTTCCGCGTGACGATGTACGTGACGTCGTCGCCGACCGTGGCGCGGCGCAGGTCGTCGGCGATGCCGCAGAGCGCGTCGAGGGCCGGTCCTTCGGCGTGGAGCAGGGCGAGGGCCTGGTCGTCGCTGAGCCGGGTCGGGTCGTCGGCGGCCTGCGCGAGGGCCTCGCGGATGTCGCTGTCGATGCGCTGCGGGACCATCCCGGGGGCGGCCTGCTCGCGCAGCGCCTCCCAGTCGCCGTAGACGGCGTCGAAGTCGGCGCGGCGGTCGCCGGTGCGGCCCTCGGTGTCGATGGTGCGGTGTAGGTCGGTGCGGCCGCTCGCGGTGAACCCCTCGTCGGGCTCCTGCCAGGGCAGCCCCTCGGGCAGGGCGTCCTCGCGGGCGAGGCCGGTCTCCGGGTCGGCCAGGGCGCGGACGTGCGGGAGCAGCCGCGGGTCGAGCCAGGGTTCGCCGCGGGCGATGAACTCCGGGTAGACGGTGAGGCGTTCGCGCAGCTCGAAGCCGGACTCGCGGGTGCGCTCGGCGAGGTGGTCGATGTGCGGCCAGGGGCGCTCGGGGTTGACGTGGTCCGGGGTGAGCGGGGAGACGCCGCCCCAGTCGTCGATGCCCGCGCCGACGATCAGCGCGTACTCGGAGTCGACCAGGTTCGGCGGGGCCTGGATGCGGGCCGACGGGCCGAGGATGTGGCGGGCGACGGCGATGCAGGCGGCCAGCTCCTCCAGTTCGGCGTCGGGCATGGCGCGCATCGCGGTGTCGGGCTTGGCGCGGAAGTTCTGGACGATGACTTCCTGGATGGACTGGTACTGGCGCTGGACGCGGCGGAGCTGGAAGAGGGCGTCGGCGCGCTCCTCGTAGCTCTCGCCGATGCCGATGAGGACGCCGGTGGTGAAGGGGACGTTGGAGCGGCCGGCGTCCTCCAGGACGCGCAGGCGGACGGCGGGCTCCTTGTCGGGCGAGCCGTGGTGCGGGCCGCCGGGCTCGGACCAGAGGCGGGTCGCGGTGGTCTCCAGCATCATGCCGAGCGAGGGGGCGACGGGCTTGAGCCGCTGGAGGTCGGTCCAGCTCATGACGCCCGGGTTGAGGTGCGGGAGCAGGCCCGTCTCCTCCAGGACGCGGATGGCCATGGCGCGGACGTAGGCGAGGGTGTCGTCGTACCCGTGGGCGTCGAGCCATTCGCGGGCCTCGGGCCAGCGGTCCTCGGGGCGGTCGCCGAGGGTGAAGAGGGCTTCCTTGCAGCCGAGGGCGGCGCCCTCGCGGGCGATCTCCACCACCTCGTCGGCCGAGAGGTACATGCCGTGGCCCTCGCGGCGCAGCTTGCCGGGGACGGTGACGAAGGTGCAGTAGTGGCAGCGGTCCCGGCAGAGCCGCGTCAGCGGGATGAAGACCTTCCGGGAGTAGGTGATGACGCCCGGGCGCCCGGCCGCCTCCAGGCCCGCGTCGCGCACCCGCGCGGCCGAGGCCGACAGGTCCCGCAACTGCTCCCCCCGCGCCTGGAGCAGCACCGCCGCCTCGGCGGTGTCCAGCGCCACCCCGTCCCGAGCCCGCTTGAGCGCTCGGCGCATGGCATTCTCGGTCGGCCGTACCGGCTGCGCATCAGTCATACACGCAGCATACGAGCGGAGTACGGCGCGCGGGCCGGCCCCGGGGGCGGGCGCGGCATCAGGCCCCGGGCGCCCCGGGGTTGCGCCTGCCGCGTGCGGGTCAGTCGTTGACCGCCGTGAGCAGCACCGCCGCGTCCTCCACGGCGAGCAGGCCGTGCCGCTCCTGCGGGAGGGGGTGGAGCTGGCCGGCGTGCAGCTCGGTGTCGCCGGAGACCGCGGTGACGAGGACGGTTCCGCGCAGCACCTGGAGGGAGGCTGCCGGGGGCGCGTTGTGCTCGTCCAGGCGGGTCCCGGCGGTGAGCGCGATGATGCTCTGGCGCAGGCAGTCCTCGTGGACGAGGAGGTGTGCGCTGCGCCCGTGCGGGTCGGCGTGGGCCGCGGTCAGGTGCTCGTCCGCGAGGGCGTTGAGGTCATCCATGGGGCCACTGTGCCTGAGCCTCGACGCCATCGCGAACCGAGAGGCCCTCTTCGCGGTGTCAGCGCTGGGAGACGGCCTTGACGGCGGCCACCGCGTCCTCGCGCTCCAGGAAGGCGAGGCGGGCCCGCTTCTCGGGCTTGTCGATCTCCGGGCCGAGGACGAAGCCGACCCGGCGCAGCCGCTCGATCGCCTTGACGTTGCGGGCGTCGGGCTCCACGACGATCCGCTGGTGGGCCGGGTCGGTGAGGCAGTAGGAGATGAGGGCGACGATGAGGCCGCTGCTGAAGTTGGGGACGGGCCGGCCGCCGTGGGCGGGGCCGATGAGCAGGTGGACGCCGTGGTCGCCGGGGCTCACGTCGTAGCACTCGCCGAGCGGGTCGGCCTGCGGCTCGTACGTCTGGAAGAGGGCTGCGGGGCGGCCGCCGAGGACGGCGAAGTAGGCGTGGTGGGTGGTGAGGGAGTCCAGGAAGGTGTACGTCTCGTGGACCTCCTCGCGGGTGTAGCCGTTCATGCCCCAGAACTGGGCGCGCTCCTCGGTGACCCAGGCGTACAGCAGGTCGAGGTCGGCGTCGGGGTCGACGGGGACGAGGCGGACCTCGCCGAAGCCGTCCACGTGGTGGGTGTGGACTGGGGTGCGGTCGCTGAGGTCGGGGCTGGGGATGCTCATGCGGCGGGGCTCCTGTCGGACGGGGCGGGTGCGGGGGCCGGGTCGGCGGCGGGCGCGGGGACGCGGCGCAGCCGGGCGAAGTCGGTGACGACGGGGACGAGGGCGCCGCCCTGCCACACGGGGAGCTGGTCGCGGGCGTGCGGGTCGCCCGGGACGCCGGAGGCACCGAAGGGGACGGCCCACAGGCTGTCGTCGCGGCGGGCGAGGTCCCAGACGTAGCGGGCGGCGGGGCCGCGGGCGGCGAGGTGGGTGATGCCGGGGAGGCTGGAGGTGGAGAGGACGCAGTCGTGGTCGCCGCCGAGCGCGGGCCACTCCTCGCCGGAGGCCAGCGCCTGCCAGGGGGCGAGTCGGTGCAGGGCGCCCCAGGGCAGCTCGGTCGCGTCCTCGGCCGCCGCCTCCAGGGCGCGGGCGACCAGCGCGAGCCGGTCGGCCTCGGGGACGGGCCCGCCGGTGAGCAGCGATTCGAGGGCGTACGCGATCCGCGCGGTGGCGAAGAGCCACGGCCGGAAGACGGGCGGGTAGCCGTCGGGGCGGGCCGTTCCGGCCGGCCCGGTCAGCCCCACGAGCGCCGGGTGCGCGGCGAGCAGCCGTACGGCCTCCGCGCGGAAGGCGGCGTACCGGGCGGCGTCCACCGAGTCGGCCTCCATGTGCCGGTCCCAGGCGAGCAGGCGTGCGCGCAGCCGACGGGCGGGCTCGCCGAGGGGCTCCGGGTCCACGTGGGCGAGGAGGGCCAGCAGGGGCCGGGCGGAGGCGAGGTGGGTGTCCATGTGGACGGCGGCCATGTCCGGGGCTCGCCATCCCCTCCGGGCGGCGAGCAGGGCACGGATGCGGTCGGCGCGGTAGTCCGGGGCGAACTCGGTGCCCAGCGGGCCCGCCAGCCCGCGTTCGTTGGCCATCACGGCGAGCCCCGGATCGGCCCATGTGCCGGCGGGCGCCTCGGGCAGCGGTTCCGGCTCGTCCTGCCAGGCGTGGCGGGTCTCCCAGGCGGGGACGGGGCCGAGCCGGTTGGCACGGGAACGGCGCGGCACGTACCCGGCGACGCGGTGCAGCAGCCCGCCCTCGGTGTCGGCGGCGAGCAGGACGTTGACGGGCTCGACCCAGTGGTCGACGGCGGCCGACACGTCGGCGACGGTCCGGGCGGTGAGCAGCGCGGGCAGCGTCTCGAAGCCGAGGCGGCCGGAGACGCGCGGGTGGTGGCGCAGGGCCAGCGCGTTGGCCGCGCCCTCCTGGCCTTCCTCCCCGGGCAGCGGCCCGGCGTCCGGCCCGCCGACGACCACGGTCCCGCGCGGCGTCTCGACCACCTCGACGGTGACCGGCTCCCCGCCCGCCACCTGGTACGTCTCGGTGTGCGCCCGGACCTCCTCCCAGCCGTCGGGCCCGTACGCCTCGACGGTCCCGGCGCCGGTACGCCGCAGCCGCTCCCGGTACAGGTCCTGGTAGTCGGCCATGGCGTTGGTGATGGCCCAGGCCACCTGTCCGGTGTGGCCGAAGTGGGCGAGGCCGGGGACACCGGGGACGGCGAGGCCGACCACGTCGGTGGCGGCCCCCTCCGCTCCGGTCGTGGCGAGGTGGATCTGCTGGTAGACCCCCGGGTCCTCGATGAAGCGGTGCGGGTCGCCCGCGATGAGGGCGGCGCCGGTCGCCGTACGGTCGCCGGTGACGAGCCAGCCGTTGCTGCCGGCGGTGCCCGGGCCGTCGGTGGCGAAGAGAGGAAGGGCGTCGGCGCCGAGGCGGCGGGTGAGTTCGCCGCGCCAGAGCTTGGCGGAGAAGCCCGCGAAGAGCAGGTGGGTGGAGAGCCAGACCCCGAGCGGCGTCCACGGCTCCCAGGTGCCCGGCACGCTGCCGGTACGCGCGAACTCCGGGCTCCTCTCGTACGCCCCGTCCGCGAACGCGTCGTTGACCCCGGCGGCGTACGCGGCGACCCAGGCGGCCGTGGCAGCGTCGAGCCGGTCGTGGCAGCGGCGGGCGGTGTCGGCGAGGCGGGTCCGGCGGGCGAGGCCGTCCCAGTCGGCGGAGTCGGCACCGAGGAAGGCGGCGCTGGTGCCGAGCAGGCGGCGGTGCTCGACGTGCAGTTGCCAGGCCCGGTCCAGCGCGGTCACGTACCCCTGGGCGTACGCCAGTTGGCGCGCGCCGCCCGCGCGCACGTGCGGGATCCCCCAGTCGTCGCGGAACAGCTCGAAGGCGGGGCGCCCGGCCCGGCCCCCGGCTCCCGGAGCCGTGCCCGCGCCCCCGGCTCTCTCGGCCTTCTCGGCCTTCTCGGCTCTCTCGGCTCTCATCCGTCTCGTCGCTCCCCGCCCGTCGCCGGGCATCGATGTGCCGTCAGGTCCGGCCTGCCGTAGGTGGCGTGCCCCGAGGCCCCGGCGCCCGGGGCCTCGGGGCACCGTCGGGCGCGTCCTCCCCGACGGGTCCCGGGCAGCTCCGCGCCGGTCCGCCCGGTCGGCTTCCCCGAACCTTCCCCAAGCCTCCACACCCCCGAAGATTTAGGTTAGCCTAACCTAAAGTAATAGTCAGGGGAGGAGATCACCGTGGGTCACGGCTGGGAGGGCGTCGTCCTCAAGCTGCTGCGCGGCAAGGACTTCACGTTCACCGTCACGGGCAGCGAGGAGGTCACCCCGGAGTACCGCCGGGTGCGCTTCACCGACGGCGGGCTGCTGGCCCAGTCGGGCGTCCACCCCACGATGTGGGTCCGCGTCTGGTTCGAACGCGACGGCAAACCCCACCAGCGCGCCTACACCCTGGTCGACCCCGACCCCGAAACGGGCACCTTCAGCCTGGAGTTCGCCCTGCACGAGGGCACCGCCAGCGACTGGGCCCGCACCGCGGCCCCGGGCGACACCATCGACGCCACGGTCCAGGGCACCGGCTTCACCACCCCCGACCCGGCCCCGGCCCACCTCTACGCCGTCGCCGACCCGGCCTCCCTCCCCGCCCTCAACTCCCTCCTCGACACCTTCCCGGCCACCCCGGCGACCATCTGGTTCGAGACCCCCGCAGCCGCCTCCGGCACGGCGACGACCACGGCCCCGGAGGCCGACCCGGCCGTCCAGGGCCTCCCCTTCCGCACCGACCCGTCCCGCCACACGCTCCACACCGTCCCCCGCGAACGCGCCGGAGCCCGCCTCACCGAAACCGTCAGATCCGCCCTCCCCACCTTCCCCACCGACGCCTACCTCTGGATAGCCACCGACACCCACACCGCCCGCACTCTGGCGGGGTGGGCGCGGAAGGAGCTGGGGGCGGCGAAGGAGAGGGTGAGTGCGCTGGGGTACTGGCGGCCGTAGGGGAGCCGCACTCGTGGGGGCGGCGACCGGGATCAGGTTCCGCGACGTGCCCGCCGCCCTCGCCGAGGCGAAGCAGCACGAGAACCTCCACGTCGCCCTCTCCCACCCGTGCTTCGAGCTGTGGCTCCTCCCCCACCTCGCGGACCACACGTCACCCGCTGCCTCCTACAAGGCTTTACCGCCCTCCCTCCGGAGGCCGTGCCCGGTTACGACAAGACCAGCCTCGCCTTCGAGCGCCAGTACGGCCCCACCTGGCGCGAGGCCGTCCGCCGGGCGAAGAAGCTCTGCCCGCCCGGCAAAGAGCCAGAGGTCGACCCGAGCACGGGCGTGTGGCGGCTGGCCGAGGCCATCGGCCTCCCGGGCGGCGGCGGATAGCGCTCTACCCGGCCCCGGAAGCCTGGGATCCGGCCCCCACGCCCAGAATCAACTCCCGGTGCGAGGCGATCAGTCCGTCCGGAAGCTCATCCGGCGCGTACCAGCCCGCGTCGAGGATCTCGCGGGGGTCCAGGCGCAGGGTGCCGCCGGTCAGACGGGCCTCGTACGCGGCCTCGGCGCGCAGCTTGTAGCCGCTGGTGAGGCGGACCAGGGGGCCGGGGGTGACGTCGAGGCCGGTCTCCTCCTTGACCTCGCGGACCACGGTCTGTTCGAAGGGCTCGCCCCGGCGGGCGTAGCCGGTGGGCAGGCCCCAGGGGGTGTCCCTGCGCCACAGGCGGTGGTGGAGGAGGAGGACGCGGCCCTCGTCGTCGCGGACCACGCCGGTGACGCCGACCATGAACGTGGCGTGCGCGAGCCACATCACCCGCCACTGGACGGGCCCGCGCAGCCGGTGCCAGAGCGCACCGATGAACCGGTTGACCATGTCCGCACCTCGTCCCACTGCCCAGGGGCGCCGCCGCCCCGTCCCTCGCAGCGTACGAGGGACGGGCGGCGGCGCGGCGCGGGGGCGGCCGGGAGCAAGGGGGGCGGTCGGCGCTTCCGGTGCCGTGGAGTCGGCGTACGACGTCGCGCCGGGCGGGGCCGGAACCTGCCCCGCCCCGGCCGGACTCACCCCACCTCGAACCCCATCCCCACCGCGATCCCCACCGCCTGGACCGGGTCGATCCGCGCCCCGGCGAGGGCGGTGCGGTCCAGGGTGTGGGCGTCGAGGGCGGTGAGGTCGGAGCCGCGCAGGTCGGCGCCGGTGAGGGTGGTCCCGGCGAGGAAGGCGCCGGAGAGGTCGGTGTCGGTGACGACGGCCTCGTCCAGGCGGGCGCCGCGCAGGTCGGCCTCGCGCATGCGGACGCCGTCGAGGGTGGCCTTGCGCAGGTCGGCGCGGGGGAACGAGGTGAAGGACCAGTCGCCGCCGGTCACCTTCAGGAGCTGGAAGGAGCAGGCGTCGAAGGTGGAGCCGACGGCCTTGCACTGGTCGAGGCGGGCGTCGAAGAAGGTGCAGCGGCGGAAGACGCAGTGGGTGAAGGCGGTGGCGGCCAGGCGGGAGACGTTGAACCGGACGCCGGAGAAGGTGCAGCGGTCGAAGCGGGCGCCGCTGCCGGTGGTCTCCGTCCAGTCCGTGTCGTAGAAGTCGCAGGCGGTGTAGGTGAGGCCGGTCAGGTCGCGGCCGTACCAGTCGTCGCCGCGCAGGGTCTCGCCCGTGACGGGGGCGGGGGCGGGCTCGGACGCGGAGCCGGGTGAGGCGTCCTCGGGGCGGCGGTGGGGGGCCGGGTCAGGTGCGGGCATGGGGCCGATTGAACACCCGGGGACCGACAGGGCCCGTCCGCCCCGGCCCCCGGACCGACCGGTACCGCCCTACCGCAGCAGCGCCCCGGCCCCGTCCGGCACCTGATGCGGCGTGAGGATATCCGAGAACTCCGCCCCGGCCGCCACCGCCGACCGCAGCAGCAGCGGCCCGGCCTGTCCGGCGAAGGCGGTCGGGTCGCCGTCGAGCGCGGGGGCCTGGGTGGCGAGGGCGCGCGGGTCGGTGGCGGAGGCGTAGAGCTGGGGATCGTTCTCGCGGTCGGCGGCGAGGAGGAGGGCGGTGGCGCGGCCGCGGGCGAAGGCGGTGGCGGTGTCGGTGATGCCCTCGGCGGCGCGGTGGCGGGCGAGGTCGCCGCGGAAGCGTTCGAGGGCGGCGCGGTGGCGGGCGGCGGTGGCGTCGTGCACGGCGGCGTCGACGCTGCGGCGCAGCTCGGTGAGGGCCGCGGGGTCGCCGCCGCTGGGGCGGCCGCCGGAGACGAGGACCAGGTCGGGCGGGATGTCGCCGGGGGCGGAGAAGGCCGGCGAGAGGTGCTCGCGGAGCGATTCGAGGGCCTGCGGGTCGCCGGTGACCGCGACCATCCGCGCCCCGACCTCGCCGACCGCCGCGATCACGTCCTGGGCGACCTGCCCGGCGACGGTCGCCCAGTCGCCCTCGCGGCGGCGCCGGGTGACGCCGGTGACCGGCCCGTCGGCCAGCAGCCCGGCCAGGTGCAGGGTCGAGCCGTGGAAGGTGCGGCGGGTGTCGGGCTGTTCGGCGCTGACCGGGAAGGCGTCGACGTCGGCGCCGTGCTCGTCCACGGCCACGACGACGTGCGGGAGTTGGCGGTCGAGGTCGACGACGAGGGCCAGCGCGTCGGGGATCGGCAGCAGCGAGGCGTGGTCACGCACCGGGGGTGCGGCGAGGGTGTGCACGCCCAGCAGCCGGCCGTCGGCGGCGAAGACCGACTCGCCCTGCGGTCCCGGCAGGTCGGGGACGCCGCCGACCGCCTTGTCGAGGACGGTCAGGGTCTCCTCGTCGCAGCCGTGCTCGGCGAGGCCGTCGCGCAGGGCGCGCCAGCGGTGCTCGATGTGGGTGGCGGAGAGCCGGTCGTCGTGGGCGGTGTCGAGGTGGACGGAGGCGACGGGCGCCCCGAGGTTCTCGGCACTCTCGTAGAGGGATGCGACGGAACGCAGATCCATGACGTCGGGGGCCGGGCCCCTCCACCTCCAGCTCACACCGGTCCAGCTCGGACAGGATGCCCTTTTTAGCACGCGTGGGGCGATATGCCGGGCGGGGTGGGCCGACCGGCCCGTCGGCCCCGGCGTGGCCGGTCCGCACGGGGCGCGTGGGCGGGCCCTGTGAGAGCTGCCTCTCACGCCTGCCGCAAGCGGGGCCGACAAGGCAGACTGTCCCCTGCGTTTCCCCGTGTGCACAGGGCGGGACCGAAGAGGCGCGAACGAGTGGACGCAGGGGGTCGGGATGAACGGCGGAGCACCGGTACCGGAGCAGCGCTCGGTCTCGGGCGAGATGCCGGAGCAGCCTCCTCCGCCTGCCGCGGAGACGGACCGGACGGACCAGTCGCACCGGGCCGGAACTCCCCCGGCGGGCGCCCCCGGAGCCGGCCCCCAGGGCTCCGCGATGCGCTACGCCGTCCTCGGACCGGTCCGGGCCTGGCGCGGCGGCGACCGGCTCGCCCCCGGCACCCCGCAGCAGCAGGCCCTGCTCGCCGTGCTGCTCCTGCGCGAGGGCCGCACCGCGACCGCCCCCGAACTCATCGACGCCCTGTGGGGCGAGGAGCCGCCGTCCCAGGCCCTCCCGGCGATCCGCACGTACGCCTCGCGGCTGCGGAAGATCATCGACCCGGGCGACCTCACCAGCGTCTCCGGCGGCTACGCCCTCGCCGTGCGGCCCGGCGCCCTCGACCTGACGGTGGCCCAGGAGCTGGCCGCCGAGGCGGAGAAGGCGGCCGGCTCCGGCGACCTCGGTCAGGCCCGGGGCCTGCTCAGCAAGGCGCTCGGTCTGTGGGACGGCGAGGCGCTGGCCGGGGTGCCCGGACCGCACGGGCGCACCCAGCGGACCCGCCTGGAGGAGTGGCGGCTCCAACTCCAGGAGAACCTGCTGGAGATGGACCTGGAGCAGGGCTGCCACACCGAGGCCGTCTCGGAGCTGACGGCGCTCACCGCGGCCCACCCGCTCCGCGAGCACCTGCGCGAACTGCTGATGCTCGCCCTCTACCGCTCCGGCCGCCAGGCCGAGGCCCTCGCCGTCTACGCCGACACCCGCCGCCTGCTCGCCGAGGAGCTGGGCGTCGACCCGCGCGCCGGACTGCGGGAGCTCCAGAGCCGCATCCTCGCCGCCGACCCGGCCCTCGCCGAGCCCGAGGCGCCGGCCGAGCAGCCCGCATCGGCACCGGTGCGCCCGGCCCAGCTGCCCGCCACCGTCCCGGACTTCACCGGCCGGACCGCCTTCGTCGCCGAACTGGGCGACGCCCTCGGCTCGGTCGGCGGCCGGGTGATGGCGGTCTCCGCCGTCGCGGGCATCGGCGGCGTCGGCAAGACCACCCTCGCCGTGCACGTCGCGCACGCCGCCCGCCCCGCCTTCCCCGACGGCCAGCTCTACGTCGACCTCCAGGGCACCGACGGCAGCGCCGCCGACCCCGAGACCGTCCTCGGCTCGTTCCTGCGCGCCCTCGGCACCCCGGAATCGGCCGTTCCGACGGGCCTGGACGAGCGGGCCGCCCTCTACCGCTCCACGCTCGACGGCCGCCGCGTCCTGGTCCTCCTCGACAACGCCCGCGACGCCGCCCAGATCCGCCCGCTGCTGCCCGGCGCCGGAGGCTGCGCCGCCCTCATCACCTCCCGGGTGCGGATGGTGGACCTGGCCGGGGCCCACCTGGTCGACCTGGATGTGATGTCGCCCGAGGAGGCGCTCCAGCTCTTCACCCGCATCGTCGGCGCCGAACGCGTCGGCGCGGAGCGCGAGGCCGCCCTCGACGTCGTCGCCGCCTGCGGCTTCCTGCCGCTCGCCATCCGCATCGCCGCCTCCCGGCTGGCCTCCCGCCGGACCTGGACCGTCTCGGTGCTCGCCGCCAAGCTCGCCGACGAGCGCCGCCGCCTCGACGAGCTCCAGGCCGGCGACCTCGCCGTGAAGGCCACCTTCGAGCTGGGCTACGGCCAGCTGGAGCCCGCGCAGGCCCGCGCCTTCCGGCTGCTGGGCCTCGCCGACGGCCCCGACATCTCGCTGGACGCGGCGGCCGCCCTGCTCGACCTGGACGCCGACGCCACCGAGGACCTCCTCGAATCCCTCGTCGACACCAGCCTCCTGGAGTCCGCCGCCCCGGGCCGCTACCGCTACCACGACCTGGTCCGCCTCTACGCGCGCGCCTGCGCCGAGCGCGACGAGGGCCCCGACCGGGCCGCCGCCCTCTCCCGCCTCCTCGACTTCTACCTGGCGACCGCCGCCGGTGTGTACGCCCTGGAGCGCCCCGGCGACCAGCTCCACGCCCACCTGGCCCCCACCGAGGCGGCGGGGCTCGCCTTCACCGACCGTACGGCCGCCTGGGACTGGCTGTTCCGGGAAGCGTCCTGCCTGCTGGCCTGCGTACGCCAGCACGCCGGGGGTGCCACGCTGCGGCGCGCCGTCGACCTGCTCTTCGCGGCGAAGGACCTGGCCGAGTCGGGGGCCGACGCCCGCCAGTACGAGCAGGTGGCCGCGGTGGCGCTGGCCGCCGCCGAGGAGCGCGAGGACCTGCTGGCGCAGGCCAGGGCGCGCACCATACTCGCCCACTCCTACCGGCTGACCGGCAAGTTCGCGCAGGCCGACGAGGAGGCCGACCACGGCATGCGGCTGAGCGCCGCCGCCGGGGACCCGGTCGCGGGCGGCTACGCCTCCAACATCCGCGGCATCGCCGCGATCTACCGCAACCAGCACCCCGAGGCCCGCGAGTACCTGGGCCGCGCCATCGAGGAGTTCCGCGCCGACGCCAACCGGCCCGGCGAGGCGAGCGCCCTCAGCAACCTCTCCCGTGTCCTGCTGGAGTCCGGCGAGTCCGCCGAGGCCGTCGCCCTCGCAGAACGCGCCCTCGCCATCTACAACGAGGTCGGCCTCACCTGGCGCCTGGCCAACGGCATGTACGCCCTCGGGCTGGCCCTCGCCGCGTCGGGCCGCCACGAGGAGGCGGTGGACCAACTCAGCGGGGCGCTGCCGGTCTTCCAGGAGAACCGCCAGCCTCTCTGGGAGGGCATGACGCTCTTCCGCATGGCCGAGATCGCGCTGACCACCGGCGAGCCGGCCAAGGCCGCCACCCTCGCCGAACAGGCCCTCGCGCAGCTGCGCCGGATCGGCGGCGACTGGCGGCGCGGCAACGTCCTCACTCTCCTCGGCAAGGCCCTGTTCGCCCTCGGCCAGCAGGGCCGTGCGCGCGCCTGCTGGACGGAGGCCCTGGGTGTGTACGAGCGTCTGAGCAGGCCGGAGGCGGCGGACGTACGCGGGCTGCTCGCCCACGCGCCGAGTTGAGTGTCAGTCACCTGGCCTAAGGTGCGAGCACGTTCATCGAACGTTTATCGGTCTCCGCCATGCTCTGCGTATCGATCCGTCGCGTCGGGGGGCAGGCGGATCGCCGAGGCCGCCCCATGGGGCGGTCCGGGTTCTGTCCGGCGTCCTCGGGGGAGTCGCCGGACGGAATCCGTCTCCGGCACCCGGCCGGTCCGGCCTGATCAACCGGACCGGCCGTCCGACGGAGGAACACACCATCCGGACCGTTCAGGACATCAGGACATGGAGTCCCGCATGAGTGAAGAGAAGAAGAAGGACCCGACCGTCGTCAAGCCCCAGGACGATCACGTCACCGGCGGCACGGACCCGAAGCCGCTCGACGACCACGTCACGGGCACCAAGCCGCTCGACGACCACGTCACCGGCGAAGAGGTCTGACCTTCCTCCGCTCGTCCTCCTCCCGCACGGGGGTGCGGGGTCCGCGGCCCGGGGGGAGCCGCGGACCCACAGGGGGAGGAGGAACGGGGGACACACGGGGGAACGCACGGGGGATCGGCCGCGGCGGCGCGGAGGGGGAGCCGCCGCGGCCGACGTGCGTCCCGGTACGCGCCGGCCGGCGGGCTGCCGCGAAAACCAGGTGCGGCGGGGGCGCCGTTACGCCACCGTGCCCCCATGACCTCACGCGTACGCCACATCACCCTCGACAGCCACGACCCCTACGCCTCGGGCCAGTTCTGGGCCCAGGTCCTGGGCGGACGCCTCGCGGACGACGACTTCCCCGGTGACCCGGAGGCCCTTGTGCTCTCCGAGGGCGCCACGCTCCTCTTCGTGACCGTGCCGGAGGCCAAGACGCTGAAGAACCGCGTCCACCTCGACCTCCAGCCCGAGGACCGCACCCGCGACGAGGAGGTCACCCGCCTGCTGGACCTCGGCGCCCGTCTGGTCGACGACCGGCGCCGCCCGGACGGGCGCGGCTTCGCGGTCCTCGCGGACCCCGAGGGCAACGAGTTCTGCGTGGAGCCGTCGGCCGGGGAGCGGGCGGGCTGACGGGTCGGCCGCACCACGCCGACTCCCCGCCCCCGCGCCCGGAAGCGAGCCCTGTGCCCGTCACCTCCCCCGCCTTCACCCCACGCCCCCTGCACACCCCCCGCCTCGACCTGCTCCCGCTCCACCCCGACCAGGCCGCGGAGTTGGCCCCCGTCCTCGCCGATCCGGCCCTGCACACCTTCATCGGCGGGGCGCCGCTGGAGGCGGGGGCGCTGCGGGAGCGGTACGCACGGCTGGCGGCCGGGTCGCCCGACCCCGCCGTGGTGTGGGGGAACTGGGCCGTACGGCTGCGGCAGGCCGGGGCGCTGGTGGGGACCGTGCAGGTGACGGTGGGGCCGGGCCCGGTGGCCGAGGTCGCGTGGGTGACGGGGACGGCCTGGCAGGGGCGTGGCATCGCCACCGAGGCGGCGAAGGCGCTGGTGGCGGAGGTGGTGCGGCAGGGGGTGCCGACCGTCGTGGCGCACGTCCACCCGGAGCACGCGGCCTCCGTCGCCGTCGCCTCGGCGGCCGGCCTGCGGCCGACTCCGTGGTGGCAGGACGGGGAACGGCGCTGGGAGCGTACGGCGGAGCCCGACGGGGCCTGAGCGGCTCCGGCGGGCTCGTGGCGTGCGGCGAAGGTCAGACGGACACCGTGGTCACCCGGTCCAGTTGGCAGTCGCGGACCCGGGAGGCCTCGCGCGGGCTGTTCATCCGGACGGTGACGGTACGGGTCTCGCCGGGGCCGAGGCGCAGGTCGGCGGTGGGGCTGTCGATGGTGCCCCCGACGGAGTTCTTGAAGTGCAGGACGAGCTTCACCCGCTGTTCGCCCGTGGTGATGTGCGAGGTGACGCGCAGGGCCGCCGTGGTGTCCGGCTTGGCGCGCTTGGTGCGGCCGGGGCCCGCGCAGTCCACGACGGTGACGGTGACCCGGGTGTCGGAGGTCTCGGACACCGAGGAGCCGCCGGAGGACGACGAGGAGTCGTCGTGGGTGTCGCGGTAGCCGCCCCGGTAACCGGAGCCGCGCGAGGTGTCGTTGTCCTTCTTCGAGCTGGAGCAGCCGCCGCCCGAACCGCTCGACGAGCGGCTCTTGCTCTTGGAGCCGCTCTTGCCGCTGCTGCTGCCGGTGGAGAAGCCGGTCAACGCCAGCACCACCACGATCAGCACCGCCGTGAACCGCAGGTGTCGTCGCATCCCTGTCCCCCGTGTGTCCCCGTGCCGCGCGCCCGTGCCGGCCCGCGACTCCCGCGCCCCTGGGCGCCGTACGGGAGTTCACGCTAGCGGCGCCCTGCCCCGTGACCGTCCCCCGGGACAGGGCTGCGACCGGACCTTTACCGGTCCTTGACCGAGCGCGGACAACTCGGCCCGGCGGACACCGTCCTCGCCGCGCCCCCGGTCAGGGCCGCGCCGCCGTCCCCGTCCCCTTGACCGCGTCCAGCGCGTAGACGCAGCGGTCCTTGCTGCAGGCGTACACGACGTTGCCGTGGACGACGGGGGTGCCGGTGATCTCGCCGCCGGTGGCGAGCTTCCAGCGGAGCTGGCCGCCGGCCGCGTCGAGGGTGTAGAGGCAGTGGTCGGCGGAGCCGAAGTGGATGCGGCCGCCCGCCGCGACCGGGGAGCCGATGACCTCGCCGCCCGCCTGGAACCGCCACTTGGGCGTGCCGGTGACGGCGTCCAGGGTGTACAGGCCCTTCCCGCTGCCGACGTGGACGTGGCCGCCCGAGACGAGGACCGGCTCGATGGCGGAGCGTGCCTCGGTGGCGATCCGCCAGCGGTCGCGGCCGTCGGTGGCGTCGAGGGCGTAGACCGTGCCGAGGTAGTCGGTGAGGTAGACGCCGCCGCCGGTGACGGCCGGGCCGGGGGCGAAGGCGGGCGGGGAGAGGAAGACCGCGGGCGACTCGAAGTGCCAGCGGACGTGGCCGCCGAGCACGTCGATGGCGAGCGCGCGGGTGCCCGCGGCCACGTACACGTACCCGTCGGACGCCTGGGTGAGGCGGACCGGGACGCCGCCGCAGGAGGCCGCGTCACCGATCGGGTACGACCAGCGCTCCTGGCCCGTACGGGCCTCCAGGGCGCGCAGCCGGGCGTCCTGCCAGACGTAGACCGTGCCGTCGTGGACGACCGGGCCCGCCTCCGGGGTCTCGAAGTCGCTCTGGGCGCCGGTCAGTTCCCACAGCTTCTCGCCGTTGGCCGCCTCCCAGGCCTGGACGCCGCCGCCGCGGGTGCCGGTGACGACGGTGCCCCGGTCGGCCTTGAGGGAGTACACCCAGGCGTCGGTCGGCATCCGCCACAGGTCGCCGCCGTCGGCCGCGTCGAGGGCGTAGAGCGTGGGGCCGTCGGAGGCGTGGATGCGGCCGTCGGCGACCGCCGTCGACCAGGCGACGTCGCGGGTCTTGAAGCGGCGGCGGCCGGTCGCCACGTCGAGGGCGTGCACCTCGAAGGAGGTGACGTAGACCAGGTCCCCGGCGAGGGTCGGGGTGCCCCACACGTCGTTGGACATGCGGAACCGCCACGGCCGCCAGGAGGCCGGACCGGCGTCCGGTGGCGCGGTCGGCGGCGGCACCGCGGGTACGGGCGGCGCCGCGGGCACCCCGGCGGGCGCGGCCGCACCCCGCGACCAGGAGGCGGCCAGACCCCCGCCGGGCGGGGTGGCGCGGCGGGCGGCGGCCCGGCTGTCGGCGACGCGCGGGCCCGGGCCGATCGGCACCGGCAGCCCGGCGAGGCGGACCGGGCCGGAGTCGGGGCTGCCGTCGCCGTTGCCGTTGCCGTTGCCCGGCCAGACCGGGTCGGCGGGCGGGTCGTCCGGGATGCGGGCGGGCGGCGGCGGCACCGGCGGCTGGTGGCGCGGCGGGGGCGGCACGGCCGGGCGCGGCCGGGAACCGGCGGGCACGGCGATGCGGCCGCCGCGGCGCTCCTCGATGAGGCCGACGGCCGACTCGGGCAGCCAGGCGGAGGCCGTCCCGCTGTCGTCGCTGCCGGAGCCGAAGAGGTGCGGGGCCAACTGGGCCTGGAGGTCGGCGGGGCTGGGGCGCAGCGGCGCCTCCATCTGCATGCAGGACTCGATGAGCGGCCGCAGTTCCTCCGGGAGCCCTTCGAGGTCGGGACCCTCGCGGAGCAGCATGAAGACCGTCTCGACCGGGTTGGCACCGTGGTACGGGGCGTGGCCGGTGGCGGCGAAGACGAGGGTGGAGCCGAGCGAGAAGACGTCGCTGGCGCCGGTGACGCTGCGGGAGTCCTTGGCCTGCTCCGGCGACATGTAGGCGGGGGTGCCGACGGCGACGTTGGTCATGGTCAGCCGGGTGTTGGAGACGCCGGAGGCGATGCCGAAGTCGATGACGCGCGGGCCGTCCTCGACGACCAGGACGTTGGACGGCTTGAGGTCGCGGTGGACCAGTCCGGCGCCGTGGATCGACTGGAGGGCCTCGGCGATGCCCGCGGCGAGCCAGCGGACGGCGGGCGCGGGCAGCGGCCCGCACTCGTTCACTATTTCTTCGAGCGAGGGCGCGGGGACGTAGGCGGTGGCGAGCCAGGGGACGGGGGCGCGGGGGTCGGCGTCGACCACGGCGGCGGTGTAGAAGCCGGAGACGGCGCGCGCGGCCTCGACCTCGCGGGTGAAGCGGACCCGGAAGAGCTGGTCCTCGGCCAGCTCGGTGCGGACCGTCTTGATCGCCACCCGGCGCCCCGACGCCGACCTGGCCAGATACACCAGGCCCATACCGCCGGCCCCGAGCCGCGACAGCACCTCGAACGGTCCGATCCGTCTCGGGTCGTGCTGCGTAAGCTGCTCCACCACTACCTGCCCACCTCCCCGTACGAACCGTCCTTCCGGACGGTCCCGTGCAGCGTCTCACCACCGAACCGCCCCCGGCGGCACGCCCCCCGATTGTTCCTGGCCGGGCCGGTGCGTGGCGAACCTGGTGCGGAACCGGGATGTCTCGCCATGATCTCCTACGAACCGGGCGCGCCTCACCACCCCCCGGGCCCCACCGCATCCCACCATGCCCGCTACCAGGTGATGCCACCAGCGTTGGGGAGGGGGTGGCACTGAGGCGCCGCGCCCTGCCGGTGCGCCTGACCGTCCACAGGCTGTGGACAGAGATCGGCCGCGTGCGGTACGGGCGGTCCGGCGGTCGCGCACCACTCGTTCGGCCCAGCGGGCGGCCGACCCGGGTGCGCGCGCCACGGACGAGAGGTAGGGCGGCGGCACCGGCACAAGGTGCGGGGAATCCTCCGGACAACAGTCCGCACACCTCCGCGCACACCCCGCCGAAAAAGCGTCCGCGCGCAATACGAGGGCCATATTCCGGAGCCGTTCGCGGGCCCCTTTACCCCCTCACGAAGGCCATTTCCCTTGGCCCAACCCCATTTGCAGTCGATCGAATCGCGCTCTGTTGGGCCGTCGGTAAGCTGACAGCATGACAGGACAAGTACGCACCGTCGACGGCCGAGTGGCCGGGCGACGCGGTCAGGCGACGCGTCAGAAGTTGCTCGACTGCCTCAGCGAAATGCTCAACTCGTCGCCTTACCGGGACGTCAAAGTCATCGATGTCGCCCGCAAGGCCGGAACATCACCCGCGACCTTCTACCAGTACTTCCCCGATGTGGAAGGGGCGGTGCTGGAGATCGCCGAACAAATGGCCTCGGAAAGCGGCTCTTTGTCGGAAGTCCTGGAAGGGCGCAGCTGGGTCGGGAAGGCCGGGTGGCAGACCGCCCAGGACTTCGTCGACGACTTCCTGGACTTCTGGAAGAAGAACGACGCGATCCTGCGCGTGGTCGACCTGGGCGCGGCCGAGGGCGACAAGCGGTTCGCCAAGCTCCGCGTGAGGATCCTCAACTCGGCGACGACTCCGCTGACCGGTTCCATCAAGGAACTCCAGGCGAAGGGCCGCGTCGACAAGGGCATCAACCCCGCCGCGGTCTCCGGCGCCCTGGTCGTGATGCTCTCCGGCGTCACCTCCCAGCTCAAGGGCTTCCAGACCTGGGGCGTCAAGCAGGCCGACCTCCGCCCCAACCTGGCCCACCTGGTCCACCTCGGCGTCACCGGCAAGAAGCCCACAAAGTAACCCGAGCACAACACCGGGCCGCCCTGACCTCCGCCCGCGGCTCCCCGGACTATCGGGCTCCCGGCCCGTCGGCCCCGCCTGTCGGCCCCCGCCCGACCCGCCCGGTCCCGGACCCACGCCCCGCCGAAACCCCCCGCAGGGGAAACGGTCCGCCCCCTGCACCTCCCCCCTGTCCTGTCTGCACGACGGCGTCCCGCCCACCGGCGGGACGCCGTCGTGGCATCACCACCCCGGCCGACCACACCCAAGCCCGGCCGGCGCTTGAGGCCACCTCAGCCCACCCGGCGCCCGAAGCCAAAACCCAGCCCGGCCGGCGCTTGAGGCCAATCCGAGCCCGGCACATGGGCAACCATCCCCGCATGACCACCCCAGCCGAAGCCCTCGAAGCCCTGCTACGCCAACAGCACCCCTGGCAGAACAACCCCCCTGCCTTCGACCCGACCACAGCCCCGGCGGAGCCCCTCCCCCTGTTCGTGACCTGGTTCGCCGAAACGGTCGAGGCCGGGCAGCCGGAACCGCACACCCCGTCCCTGGCCACGGTGGACGTGGAGAACGCCCCGGACGTCAGGACGGTGACCCTGCGCGGCGCCGACGCACGCGGCTGGCGCGTCGCCACCCGCGCCGACAGCCGCAAGGGCCGCCACCTGGCGGCCTCCCCCCAAGCCGCCCTCGGCTTCTACTGGCCCGCCCAGGGCCGCCAGATCCGGATCCGCGGCCCGGTGCTCCCCGCCTCCCCCGAGGAGTCCCGCGCCGACCTGCACGCCCGCTCCACCGGCGCCCTCGCGGCGGCCCTGACCGGCCGCCAGAGCGACCCCCTCGGCTCGCTGGACGAGCTGGCCGACGCCTCCCGGGAGGCGTGGCGCACGGCGGAGGCGGAGCCGGAGACCGACGTACCGCAGTGGACGGTGTACGTCGTGGCCGCCACCGAGGTCGAGTTCTGGCAGGCCGACACCGCCCGCCGCCATGTCCGCCTCGCCTACCGCCGCCCGTCCCCGTCCACCGCCACCTGGACCAGGCAGCTCCTCTGGCCGTGACCGGGGCGCACCCGCACGCACCGGAGCGCGGCCCCGGTGCGTGCGGGCGGCGCCCAGCCTCAGAGCTTGTTGGCGAACCGCTTGAACGCGGCCTTGGTCCCGGCCCCGGCGATCCCGTCGACGGCGCCGGTGTAGCCGTACCGCGCCTTCAGCAGGCGCTGCAGCGCCTTCACGGTGTCCTTGCCGACGATGCCGTCGATCGGTCCCTGGTAACCGTTGTACTTCTTGAGGGGCCGCTGGATGCCCTTCCAGCTCTCGGTGCCGAGCAGCCCGTCGATGGCGCCCTTGTAGCCCCAGTCGGCCTTGATGTTGCGCTGGACCTTCTTGGCCTCCGCGGAGGTCAGGCCGAGGTTGTTCACGGCGCGCGGGGCGACGGCCGCCACCGCGCTCACCGCGGGCTGGGCGGCCGAAGCGGCGGCGCCGGCCCCGGCGGCGGCAAGGCCCCCGGCCGCGATCGCGGCGGCGGTGGTGACGCTGACGAGCGTCCTGGTCAGGGCACGCATGTGTTTCCCCTTCGGTGGGCGGAGAGCCGACCGCACCCGGCCTGCTCGCCCCCAGCTTGCGGGCGCCCGTCCCGCGGCCACCACGACGCACCGCGAGGTGACGTCCGTACGGGACGTCCCGCCCGCCGACCTGCGGGGACGCCGGCCGGAGAGGGAGACGGTGGGACGCTCGCGCCTGCCCCACCGCCCCGGTGGCGCCTACTCCCCGGCCGGGCCCGACGCGAAGGCGTACTCCTCGAACTCGGCCACCGGTTCGTACCCGAGCCGCCGGTAGAGGCCGTTGCTGGTCGGGTTGGCGAGGTCGGTGAAGAGGACCGCCTCGTCGCCCCGGGCGGTGACCCGGGCGCTGAGATCGGCGGTGACGGCGCCCGCGTAGCCGCGGCCGCGCAGCTCGGGCGGGGTGTAGACGGTAGCGACGCGGGCCGACCCGCCCACCGGCAGGGTCGCCACCGCCATCGCGACGGGTCGCCCCTCGTCCTCCCAGAGCCGGATGCCGCCCCTGGCGAGCGCCGCGTCCACCCAGACGTCCGCCGCGAGCCCGACGGTCAGCCCCACGTCGTCGGCGAACCCCTCGTACCACCGCTCCAGCGTCGCCCGGTCGCCCTCCCCGGCGGTGCGGGCGCGGCCGGGCGGCGGGGCGGGCCGGTGGAGGGTGCCGAGCCGGTAGAGGCGGGTGCGGAAGGCCAGGCGGGAGACGTGGCCGGTCAGCCGGGTCCACTCCTCGGCGAAGGCACGCGCCGGCTCCGGCCGGGCACGGACGCCGCTGGGCACGGGCCCCTCGTCCCCGGCCAGCGACCGGGCCAGCTGGCGCGCCGCCGTCTCGTCCCCACCGATCAGCGAGGGGGGCCACGGCGGGGTCCAGAGCAGGGCGGCGTACGCGGCGCCGGGCGCCTCCCGCCAGCCGAACCGCGGCGCCACGTCGCCGTAGAGGCCCATCCCCTGCCGGGCGAGGGCGTCGGTGACGGTCAACGGGACGGTGTGCAAAGCGGGTTCGGAGCGCAGGTACGGCCCGGCGGCCGTCAGGAACTCGCCCAGCGACTCCGTACGCCGCCAACCGGCCGCCTCGTCGGGCCCGTTCGGGCCGCTGCCACTCGTCATGCCGCACTCCTCGTCCCGCCCGCGGATGACCCGCGGGCGCCCGCCGCTCCGGTCCCGGCATCTTCACAGCGCGGCCAGGCCCCCGCCACCGGATTGCCCGCCGCGTCACCCGGCGGTCACACCAACTCGACAGTGCCACCGGCGATTTCCGGATACATCCCGCCACTTCCGCGACCGTGACCCATTCGCAACGGGTTTCGGCCGCCCAGGCCGCCCGCCGGCCGCCAGGGTCACTACGCTCGACGCTCATGACCGACGCTCAGCCCCTCACCGCCCCCACCCCCGCGCACACCGTGCACCCCGTGTACGTGATCGGCGGCGGGCCCGGCGGGCTGGCGGTCGCCGCCGAGCTGCGCCGGCGCGGGGTGCGCGCCGTGATCCTGGAGAAGGCGGACGCGGTCGGCGCGGCCTGGCGCGGCCACTACGAACGGCTGCGGCTGACCACCACCCGGCGCCACTCGGCCCTGCCGGGCGTGCCGCTGCCGCGCTCCTTCGGCCGCTGGACCTCCCGCGCCGACCTGGTCCGCTACCTCGACACGTACGCGGAGTTCCACGAGCTGGAGATCGTCACCGGCGTCGAGGTGGCCCGGATCTCGCCCGCCGAGGGCGACCTGTGGCAGCTGGAGGCGTCCGGCGGGCGGGTGCTGACCGGCAGCGCGGTGGTCGTCGCCACCGGTTGGAACCACACCCCGTACCTCCCGGCGTGGCCGGGGCGCGACACGTGGACGGGAACGTTCCTGCACGCCTCCCGCTACCGCGACGCCCGCCCCTACGAGGGCCAGGACGTCCTGGTCGTCGGCGCGGGCTCCACCGGCTGCGACCTCGCCGCCGACCTCGCCGAGGGCGGCGCCGCCCGGGTCCGCCTCGCCGTCCGCACACCCCCGCACCTGCTGCGCCGCTCCACCCTCGGCTGGCCCGCCCAGCGCTCCGCCCGGCTGGCCCGGCGCATCCCGGCCGGGCTCGCCGACGCCCTGCTGCGCCTGCACCGGATCGGCGTGCCCGACCTGGCGCGGCACGGCCTGCCGCGCCCGGCGGACGGCCCGTACAGCCGGGCCAAGGCCGGGCGGACGCCGGTCCACGCCACGGAGTTGGCGGCGCTGGTGCGGCGGGGCGCGGTCGAACCGGTCGCCGCGGTCGAGGCGTTCGACGGCGCCGAGGTCGTCCTCGCCGACGGCGAGCGGATCACCCCGGACACCGTCATCGCGGCCACCGGCTACCGGCGCGGCCTGGAGGACCTGGTCGCCGGCCTCGACCTGCTCACCCCAGACGGCCTGCCCGTCACCACGGCCCCCCAGGCGCCCGAGGCCGCACCCGGCCTGTACTTCACCGGGTTCGCGGACCCGGTCGACGGCGCCCTGCGCCACCTCGCCCGGGACGCCGCCCGCACCGCCCGGGCCATCCCCCGCGACCGGGCCCGGCTGGTGCGGGCCCGCGCCAAGGCCGCCGCCGAACAGGCCAGGTCCGAGGCGAAGGCGGAGCGGAAGGCGGGGCGGTCCGGGCGGAAGGGCGGGGACGGCACGGAGACGGCACCCGCACCGGAGACGGCGGCCACCCCGGACGCGCCGGACGCGGCCACCCCCGACAAGGACTCGACCCCCGCCTGACCGGGCCGGCGGTCAACGCGCCCGCGTACGCCGGATCATGAGGGCGAGCAGCGCCGCCATGGCGCACAAGGCGCCCGAGGCGTACCACACGACGTCGTACGAGCCGAAGACGTCGCGGGCCACGCCTCCGGCGAAGGCGACGGCGGCCGCGCCGACCTGGTGGGAGGCGAGGACCCAGCCGAAGACGATGGCGCTGTCCTCGCCGTACCGCTCGCGGCACAGGGCCATGGTCGGGGGCACGGTGGCGACCCAAGACCATCGGCGGGCGGGACGTCGGGGGCCAGCAGCATCGGCAGGAGGAGCAGGGAGACGCCGCACAGGGCGTAGTACACGGCGAGCAGGCGGCGGGCGTCGAAGCGGTCGGTGAGCCAGCCCGAGGCGACGGTCCCGATCACGTCGAAGACGCCGATGACGGCGAGCAGCGAGGCGGCGGTGACCGGCATGCCGTGGTCGTGGGCGGCGGGCACGAAGTGCGTCTTGACCAGGCCGTTGGTGGAGGCGCCGCAGATCGCGAAGGTCCCGGCGAGCAGCCAGAACGTCCCCACGGCGGCCGCCCGCCGGTGGGCGCTCTCCCGGCTGCACGAGACGATCAGCCTGCGCGACCTGGCGGCCCGCGAGTCGGTGTCGGTGCGGACCCTCACCCGGCGGTTCCGCGACGAGGTGGGGCTCAGCCCGGGCCGGTGGCTGGTCCAGCAGCGCGTCGAGCGGGCCCGGGCGCTGCTGGAGACCAGCGATCTGCCGGTGGACCGGATCGCCCGGAACTCCGGCTTCGGCACCGCCCAGTCACTGCGCCAGCACCTCCAGGCGGCGATCGGGGTCACCCCGACCGCGTACCGCCGCACCTTCCGGGCCGACGAGGCCGGCCCGGCCGGGGGCGGGCCGGGCGGGCGCTGAGCGGTGCCGGGCCCGGCCGGTCAGGAGCCCTGCGGCACCGCGTACCCCTGGGCTCGCACGGCGGCCGCGTCGAAGGCCGGGGCCGGGGCCGGGGCGTGCGGGTCGATCTCGCACCAGATGCGCTTGCCCTCGCCCTCGGGCTGCCAGCCCCAGCGGTCGGCCAGCCCATCGACCAGCTCCAGGCCGCGCCCGTTGGTCTCGTCGCGGTCCGCGTGGCGCTGGAGCGGCGGGTGGCCGCTGGCGTCAGCCACCTCGACCCGGACGGTGCCGGGCGGGCGGTCGGGCGCGGCCGGGAGCTGTATCCGCAGCACGGCCGGGGAGCCGGTGTGCACCACCGCGTTGGTGACCAGCTCGGACACGATGAGGATCAGGGTGTCGGCGAGCGCGTCGTCGACACCCGTACCGGGGCCCGTGAGCCGGGAACGGGCCCATCTGCGGGCCCGCCCGACCTCCGCGGGGTCGGGCCCGACCTCCAGCTGAACTTGAAGCACCTGCACCGCTCACACCATCCGAACCGGCGGACACATCGCCTCGCGCCTCCACAGGGTCACGGAACGTGATCCCTCGGAGAGACAGCATGGTTGACGTACAGTCACCCCAACAAGCGCTTCGGGCATATTCCAGCGCGAAGGAGTACGCGTGCTGCATACTGTGCGACGCGTGCCGAGGGGAGTCGAACACGAGGCTTCCCTGCCTCGCCATGCCCGGCGACCGGCGCGCGCGACGGGCTGCGGGGCCGCCTCGTGGGCGCCACCGGGCCGCATCGGACGCCGTACCGCTCGCATCTGCCCCAAGGTACCCGAGCGACCGGGTGACTCCATGCCGTGACGGGTGGCCGCGAGGACACGACCCGGTATCGACAGACCGTGACCGCGTGCTCCCCCGGCGCACGCCGTGGATACCCGTCCGCCTCCGCGGCGCCGACGGCCGTCCCCGGAAGCGCCGCTGAGCGCCGTGCACTCTCCCATCCTCGAACGCGCCCTCGCTCCGGCGCGTATGCCCTTGTCCCCCCGGACCGCCCTCACAGGTCCCGGGCGTCGGGGTCGGCGGTGGTGAAGTAGGCGGCGACGGCCTTCAGCAGGCGGTCCTCGCCGATGCGGCCCTCGTCGCCGTCGAGGGTCTCCACGGCGGTCGTGGCCGCGTCGGGCTCGATGCCCAGCGCCGTGAGCATGCGCACGGTCTGCGTCCGCCCGGCGGCGCCGTCCTCGCCGCCGTCGGCGACGGCCACGGCGGCCCGCACGAAGGGGCGCGCGATCTCGGCGAACCGCTCGGGGCTGTCCCGCAGCCGCTTCACCGCGCTGTGCGCGAACTCGGAGCGGGTGATGCGCTGGTCGCCGTCGCGGTCCGCGATCCCGGCCAGCCCCTGCCAGAGGGCCTCGGCGCCGTAGTAGAGCGCCTGGCCCTTCTCGGAGCGGGCGGTGGCGCCGAACTCGGTGAGCAGGGCCGCGGCGGCGGCGCTGAAGTCCTCGCGCGAGATGTGGCCGTTGCCGTCCTGGTCGAACACGGTGAACCTGGCGGCGATGGTGCGCTGGTACTGGGCACTGTCCATGGGCTGGGGGACCGCCTCTCGATCGGTCTGGGCTGCGGTTCCTGACGTGGCGGGGCGCCCGGGTCGGGGCGCCGGCCACCGTCTGGGAGCGTACGACGGCACGGCCTTGACCTGGGCCGATTCAGGGAAGTCTGTGCCAGGACCGCAACACTGCGGGCGTCACGGGTGACGCGGCGGTCGCGGTGCGCCACCGGGCGGTCACGGCGCGGGGCCGGCGCGGGCCGGCGCGGGCCGGGGGCGGGATCAGGCGGTGAGAGGGCTCGCCTGCTCGTCGAGGGCGGCGGTGACGTCCGGGTAGACCTCGAAGAGGCGGCGTACGCCGAGCGCGGCGAGGACGCGGTTGACGTGCGAGCCGTCCTCGGCGCCCTTGGCCGGGAGGATCAGCCGCAGGCTGCCCTGGCAGGAGCGGATCAGGCGGCGGGTCGCGATCAGGACACCGACGCCGCTGGAGTCGCAGAACAGGACGTCGGAGAGGTCCAGGACGAGTTCGTGCCGTCCCTTCGCCACCACGTCGTGGATCCGCTGGCGCACCACCGGGGAGCTGACCAGGTCGAGTTCGCCCGCCACATGGAGCACAGCCCACCCGCCGTGCTCCGCGTCGGTCACCGTGAGCGCCACGCCGTCCTGCCTCCCGCTCGCTGATCCGGAAGCCATTCCTACGCTTCCGCTTCGTACGCGACTGCCCGGTCGCACACCCATGAAACACCCCCGTGCGTACGGTCCATGATCCAGCACACCCCGTCATGGCCGAATACCGCCCCTCCCCTGTCGACGTGGCCGGTTCCGGTCGCTTCAGCGGCGCGATCAGCACGGTCACGCCGTCCCGCGCGCCCCCTCCCGTACCGTGCGCCCCGGCGGGCGCCGGACGGTCCCCCGGCCACGCGCGCCTCCCAGGACCGGCCTCCGGAGGCTGCCGCACCCACTACCACCAGCGCCTCCCTCCCGTCAGCACATTCCGGCAAAGGGGGGTGTGAAAGCGTTCCGCGCACTACATTGCCTTCCAGAGCCCGTGTGCGCACAGGCACCGGAGAAAGGCCGGCTCGGTCCGGCCCGCTCCGGACGCCCGGGTTCACCGGACCGGGAGGGGGCCCTATGACCACGCGGCCGACGCGGACGTCACGCGACTGGGACCGGCAGACGCGCCAGCGCCTCATCGACGGCGAGGCGGCCGCCCTCGGGGAGCTCTACGACCGGTACGCGCCACTCGTGCACAGCCTGGCCCACCGGGTCCTGGAGGACGAGCGCGCCGCCGACCGCGTCACCCGGGACGTCTTCACCCACGCCTGGGAGCGCCCGGCCGACTTCACGCCGGGCGAGCGGTCGCTGCGCTCCTGGATCGCCTCGCTCGCCCACCACCGCGCGGTCGAACTCCTGCGCGCCACCGGCGCCGCCGAGCACGCCGTCACCGGCAACGGCACCGCCGAGGAGCTGGAGGCGACCGTCAGCAGGGCCGCCACCGCCGCCCGCGCCGACTACATCGTCACCGCCATGCCCGTCCCGCTGCGCGCCGCCCTGAAGCTCGCCTACCACCAGCGGCGCGACCACCGGCAGACCGCCGCCGACCTGGGCGTCAGCGAGGAGGAGGTCCGCCGCAGGCTCCGCCTGGGCCTGCAGATGCTGGCCACCGCGGCCGCGCCCCGCCCGCCGGGCGCCCCGCCGTCCTTCTCCGGTGCGATATGACCGCCACCCGGCTCGACGTCGACCACCGCGCCCTGATGTCGTACCTCGGCGCCTGGGCGCTCTCCGCCTGCTCGCCGCAGGAGGCGGAGGCGGTCGAGAGCCATCTGCCCGAGTGCGCCCGGTGCGCCGAGGAGGCCCGCAGACTGCGCGGCGCCGTCGGCCTCCTCCACCACGAGGAGCCGCTCGACCTCGACCCGGGGCTGCGCGCCCGCGTCCTGGAGGCCTGCCTGGACCGGCGCCCGCCGAAGATCCCGGTGCCCCCGTGGGCGGCGGCGTACGACACGGAGACGGCGCGGCTGGACGCGCTGCTCCAGGACATCCAGGACGCCGAGTGGCACGCGCCGGTGCGGTTGCGCTGGTTCGAGGGCGAGGAGCAGGTCGGCCGGCGGACCACCGTCGCCGGGGTGATCGGCCACCTGATGACGGTCGACGGGCTGGTCGCGGTCGCCCTCGGCATGGAGGACCCGCTCGGCGCGCGGACCCCGGCCGACCTGGTGGCGCCCGCCGCGCGCACCGAGGCGCTGTGGAACGCCTCCCCGCTGCCGCAGACCCGGTCGGTGCGCGGGCCGTGGCGGGAGCAGAGCCACCGGCTGGTCAGCGCCCTGTCGCTGGAGAGCGACCGGTGGGCCACCGTGGACGTGGCGTACGGCGGTTACGCGCTGCCGCTGCGGGACTCCCTGCTGGACCGGGCCTTCGAGTGCTGGGTGCACGCGGAGGACATCGCGGCGGCCGTGGACTACCCGTACGAGCCGCCCAAGCCGCGCCATCTCCACGGGATGATCGACCTGGCGGCGCGGATGCTGCCCGGGGTGATCGGGCAGCGGCGGGCGGCGGGGCGCGGCCGGGGGGTGCGGGAGCCGGGCGGGGTGCTGCACCTGGAGATCGAGGGCGCGGGCGGCGGTGACTGGCTGATCGGGCTGGACGGGGAGCCCGTTCCCGCCGGGCCGTCCGGGGAGGCCTGGGCGGACGCCGGGCGGGCGGTGGCGCACGTGGCGCTGGACGGCGTGGAGTTCTGCCGCCTGGCCGCCGGGCACGTGCCGCCCCGGGAGGCGGCGGCCGGGCAGGACGGCGACATGGACGCGGTCCACGAGGTGCTCATCGCGGCGGCGTCGCTCAGCCGGATGTGAGGCGGGGCGGGCGGCGCGCCCGGGGCGGTCCGGGCGCGCCGGGGCCTCAGGCGAAGACGACCGTGCGGTGGCCGTTGAGGAGGATGCGGTGCTCGGCGTGCCACTTCACGGCGCGGGCGAGCGCCTGGCACTCGACGTCGCGGCCGACGGCGACGAGCTGCTCGGGGGTGACCTCGTGGCCGACCCGCTCGACCTCCTGCTCGATGATCGGGCCCTCGTCGAGGTCGCTGGTGACGTAGTGCGCGGTGGCACCGATCAGCTTCACGCCCCGGGCGTGCGCCTGGTGGTAGGGCTTGGCGCCCTTGAAGCTCGGCAGGAAGGAGTGGTGGATGTTGATGATCCGGCCGCTGAGCTGCTTGCAGAGGTCCTCGGAGAGGACCTGCATGTAGCGGGCGAGCACCACCAGCTCGACCCGCTCCTCCTCGACCAGGTCGAGGACGCGCTGCTCGGCCTCGGCCTTGGTGTCCTTGGTGACGGGGATGTGGTGGAAGGGGATGCCGTACGACTCGACCAGCTCGGCGAAGGTCGTGTGGTTGGAGACGACGGCGGCGATGTCCACCGGGAGCGCGCCGCTGCGGGCGCGGAAGAGCAGGTCGTTGAGGCAGTGGCCGAACTTGCTGACCATGAGGACGATCCGCATCCGCTCCTCGGAGCGGTGGATCTGCCACTCCATCCGGAACGAGTCGCCGATCGCGGCGAAGGAGGCGCGCAGCTTCTCCACGGAGACCGGGGACTCTGCGGAGAACGAGACCCGCATGAAGAACAGGCCCGTGTCGTGGTCGCCGAACTGCTGACTGTCCTCGATGTTGCAGCCGGTCATGAAGAGGTAACTCGACACGGCGTGGACGATGCCCTGCTTGTCGGGGCAGGCGAGGGTGAGGACGTAGCTGTCGGTCGGCTCCTCGGCGGAGCCGGACGGCGCGGCGGCGGCCGGAACGGGCTGGTCAGTCATGCCCGCCAGGGTCCCACACCCGGGGGTGTGGCGGGCGGGACGTCCGAGGCGTGGCCTGCCGCGCGCGGCGCCCTCGGGCACCGCCCGCGGCAGGCGCCCGGGCCCGTCAAGCGGCGCGCTTGAGCGTGGTCAGCGCCTCCAGCGTGCGCGGGGGCGCGTCCGGGTCGTCGCCGTCGCCCGTGGCGAGCGCCACATGGGCCTGGCGGGCGGCGGTGACCGCCTCTGGCCAGCCCGGGTGCGCGAGGTAGACCGGGACGGCGGCGTCCGGGCCGACCTCGTGGAGTATCCGCAGCACCTTCAGGACGGCGGCGTCGACCAGTGCGGCCTCCTGGGCGTCGCGGAAGACGGTGCCCACGTACTTGTCGGCGGACCAGTTGTCGAGCCAGGTGTCCTCGACCAGGCGGTAGACGGCGTCGGTGACGTCACCGTAGCCGGGGAGGCCGGCGAGCCAGACGGTCTGCTGGAAGGCGGCGTCGGAGAGCATGTGCAGCCCTGAGCGCACATTCAGGCGCCAGCGCCACCACGGCATGTCGGTCATGGGCATGCCGCCCATGGTGGAGGAACGGCGGGCACGACGGGAAGACTTCTCCGAGCTTTGCACGGTCATGGATGGTACGTTCCCGGGCAACCCGCCCGCCGCGCACCCCCAATTCACCTGCCCGTCACGCCCTGTTGTGCACGGATGACGCCAGGTGTCGCCCGGGAGGGGGAGCGTGCGGCCCATGACCGGCCGCCGCCCCAGACCCTCGCCCGCCCGCGGAACGCGCCGCCCGCGCCGGGCGCTCGCCCTGACCGCCGCCGCGTCGGCGCTCACCGCCGGTTGCGGCCTGCTGCCCGCCGACCCCGCCGGGGGCGGGCGGGAACCGGTCACGGTGATGACGTGGGCGCCGGAGCGGACGGGGGCGACGGACAAGCCGGGGATGCCCGCCATGGCGGAGGCGTTCGCCCGCTGGGTCAACGCCTCGGGCGGCATCGACGGGCACGAGCTGAAGGTGGTCACCTGCGACGACGGCAACGACAGCGTGGGCGCGGCGGCGTGCGCCCGGCGCGCGGTCCGCGAGGACGTGGTCGCCGTCGTCGGCTCGTACAGCCAGCACGGGCGGTCCTTCCTCTCCCCGCTGGAGGCCGCCGACATCCCCTACATCGGCGGGTACGGGGTGACCGGCGAGGAGTTCACCAGCCCGCTCTCCTATCCGGTCAACGGCGGGCAGGCCGCGCTCCTCGCGGGCAACGGTCGGCAGCTCGGCGAGGCGTGCGGCCGGGTCTTCCTGGTACGGCCCGACACGGTGGCGGGCGACGCGCTGCCGAAACTCCTCGACGCGGGGCTCGCCGAGGCGGGCGCCGAGCGGGCCACCGACGTCCCGGCGCCGGAGTCGGCCCGCGAGTACACCGCGCAGGCCGAGCGGATCCTCGCCGCCGCCCCGTCCGGCTCGGCGAAGCCGGACTGCGTCACGGCGGTCCTCGGCGACCGCACCGACACCTTCTTCGACACCTTCCGCCGGGCGCGCGCCGACGGCGGCCGCGACGTGCGGCTCGCCTCCGTCCTCGGCAGCGTCGACCAGTCCCTGGTGGACCGCACCGGGGGCGCCCGCGGCCCGTACGAGGGCGCCTACGTCACCGGCTGGTACCCGGTGGCCTCCGACGACCGGTGGGCGCCGATGCGCCGCGTCATCCGCGAGCACGCCTTCGACGACAACCGCGTCGACCCGGCGGACGCGGGGGTGCAGACCACCTGGATCGCCTACGAGGTGCTGCGCCGGGCCGTCGCCGAGGCCGACGCCGACCGGGTCACCGCCCGCGACGTCCATCGCGTCCTGGACGACGGGCTGAGCGTGGACACCGGCGGCCTGACCCCGAAGCTCCGCTGGCGGTTCGAGGACCTGCTGGCCGCCCGCGACCATCCGCGGCTGGTCAACGCCGAGGTCACCTTCCAGACCGTGCGCGCGGGCCGACTCACCGCCTCGGGCACGGGCCCGCACGACCTGACGGGGACGCTGAGCGGCACCCCGTAGGCCGTGCGGCGGCCCGGCCGCGCCGGGTCAGAGCTGGGTCGGGGTGTGCTTGGTCAGACCGTACTCGGCGGCGATGGAGTTCCAGAGCGGGGCGGCCTCGTTCTTGGCCTTGGTCGCCTCGCCGCTGGCGCGGTTGCCCGCGGCCTGCTGGCCGGTGGGGCGGGCCTGGCCGCCGCGGCAGCCGCGCTTGCCCTTGGTCTGGTCGGCCCAGGTGGCGTACCGGTTGTCGGCCTCCGCCGACGCCTTCCACGCCTTGGTCAGCGAGGCGGTCAGCCGCTGGTGCTCGGGCAGCTTGTCGACCTGTATCTCGCCGAGCCGCCGCACCAGGTCGTTGCGCTGCTTGGCCGCGTCCCGCAGGTCGGAGGCGGCCTTGTCCAGCGACTCGCACTTCTGGATGTTGGCGACGGAGCGGATCACCGCGGCGCGGCTGTTGTTGCTGTCGGCGAGGAGCTTGTCGAGGGTGACGGCCTGCTCGCGGACCGGGTCGGCGGACGGGGAGGGCGACGGCTTCTCCTCGGCGGGTGCCGAGGCCGACACGTTCTCGGGCTCGCCGGTCTTCTTCTCCTCGTCGCCGCCTCCGTTGAGCATCGCGCCCGCGCCGAGTCCGACGACCGCGACGCCGACCAGGACCGCGGCGACCAGCGGCCCCTTGGAACCGGTACGTCCCCGGGGCGGCTCGCCGCCCTTGCGGGTCGCGGCCCGTCCGGCCGGGGGCTGGGCGGGGCCACCGTACCCGGCGCCGGGCTGGGGCGCGCCGGGGTCGAACCGGGGCATCTGCTGCGTGGCGCCCGCGCCGTCGTCGCCGCCCGCCGGGGCGGAGCGGAAGAGGTTGTCGAACTCGGCCGGGGGCTGCCGCTCGCCGGGCTCCTGGCCGTACCCGGCGGGCGGGGCCTGGGCCGGGACGGGCGCGATGTACTGGGTGGCGCCCTCGTCCGGGGAGGCCGGGGCCTGCCCGTGCCCCGGCCCTTGGCCGGCGCCGAGGTACCGGGTCGACTCGGAGGGCGCCTCGGGCGGCAGCGCGCCGGGCAAGGGGCCCGCGCCCGGGCCGGGCGGCACCGGCGGCAGATACTGGGTGGCGCCCTCGTCGTAGGGCTGCGGCTGCGCGGGGGCGGCGGGCACCGGCGCGATGAACTGCGTGGCGTCCTGGTCGCCCGCGGCGGGCGGCATCGGGGCCTGCTGGGCGGGCGGCAGCGGGCCCGCGCCCTGCGGGGCCTGGGCGGACGCGCCGGAGCCGTACTGCTGGTAGGGCTGCTCGTGCTGGGGCGGGTAGCCGTACCCCTGCGGCTGTCCGGCCTGCTGCGGGGGCGGGTAGCCGTACCCCAGCGGCGGCCCCGCCTGCTGCGGCGGCGGGTAGCCGTACCCCTGCGGCGGCTGGGGGGCGCCCCACGCCTGGGAGTCCCCCGTGCCGTATCCGCCGGGCTGGTGGGCGGGAGCGGACTGCTGCTGTCCGGCGTCGGGAGCCTGGCCGCCCCAGCCCTGGGCGTGGTTCTGGCCCTGGCTCCGGCCCCACGGGGAGGTGCCCGCCGGGTCGACGGGGTCACCGGTGGTTCCGGGCAGCAGGGGAGAGCTGCCGTCGCCGGGGTGCACGACACCTTCGCGTGCCGTACCCGTCGGGCGTGGGTGCGGCTCTGCGCCCTGTCCGCTCTGACTCACCGAGGACTCCTACGTAGGGGGGAACTTCGTCATCGCCGGTTTACGCTACCGGGTTCCCTCCGTACGGTGCCACGCAGCTCAGGGCGATCCGGCCCCGTCGGGAGGCCGGGCCGACGGGGTGTAACAGAACGCGGACCGAAGGCGCTGTTGACGGCCATCCGGCGGCCATCGGCCGTTCACGAGCCGAATCTGGGGAGTCCGCTCCACGTCAGGCCACCCGTAGTTCGAGCCGGGCGCCGAACTCCCGCACCACCGGCTCGTCCTGGAAGGGCGTCAGCCGCTGCTGGAGGTCGTCCAGGTACTCGGTGCCGCGACTGGAGCGGAGCGTGCCGAGGAGTTCGGCGGCGCGGGTGCCGGTGTGGCAGGCCCGCTCGATGTCCCGCTCCTGGACCTGGGCGGCGGCGAGCAGGGTGAGGCCGATGGCGCGCCGCCTGACGCGGGTGACGGGGTGCCCGGCCAGGGCCTGTTCCGCGTACCGGGCGGCCTGTGCCGGGCGGCCCAGGTCGCGGTGGCAGTGGGCCAGTTCGTCCGCGAGGTAGGCCGGGTCGAAATGGCTGATCCACACCGGGTCGTCGGCGCTCTCGGTGCCGGCCTGCTCCATGGAGTCGGCGGCCCGGCCCATCGAGGCGTCGGCCGCGGAGGCGTCGCCGAGGAGGGCGTGGCCGCGCGCCTCGGCGGCGTGGAAGAGGGCTTCGGCGCGCGGGGTGGCCCGGCCCTTGGCCCCTTCCTGGGCGGCGCGGGCGAGCTGGGCGATCTCCCGCGGGTTTCCCAGCTGGGCCGCGAGGTGGCTCATGGAGGCGGCGAGGACGTACCCGCCGTAACCGCGGTCGCCCGCGGCCTGGGCGAGGCGGAGTGCCTGGATGTAATAGCGCTGGGCCAGTCCTGGCTGTCCGGTGTCGACGGCCATGTATCCGGCCAGCTCGGTGAGGCGGGAGACGGCCGAGAACAGCTCGCGGCCGACCGCCTCGCGGTAGGACCCGGCGAGCAGGCCGGAGACGACGCTGTTGAGGTAGTGGACGACGACGGGCCGGACGTGGCCGCTGCCGTACTGGTGGTCGAGGTCGACCAGGGCCTGTGTCATGGCCCGGACGGCGGCCACGTCGGACTGGCCGACACGCGGCCCCGCCTGGCGGCTGACCTGCCCGTCGGGGACGGAGATCAGCCAGTCGCGGCTGGGCTCCACGAGGGCCGATGAGGCGACCGTCGAGCCGGAGAGGAAGTCGCGCCGGCCGACGTCGCTGCGCCACAGCTCGCAGACCTGCTCGATGGCGCCGAGCACCGTCGGCGAGAACTGGAGGCCGACGCCCGAGGCGAGGTTCTTGCCGTTGGCCATGCCGATCTCGTCGATCGTGACCGTACGGCCGAGTTTGCGGCCGAGTGCCTCGGCGATGATGCCCGGGGCGCGGCCGCGTGGCTGCTGGCCGCGCAGCCAGCGCGCCACGGACGTCTTGTCGTAGCGCAGGTCCAGTCCGTGTTCGGCTCCGCACATGTTGACCCGGCGGGCGAGACCGGCGTTGGAACAGCCCGCTTCCTGGATGAGCGCTTGCAGCCTTTCGTTGGGCTGGCGCGCGACGAGTGGCCTGGCGGCCATGGCGTACCCCCTGCTGTGCACCGTGGACCATCGGATGGGCCCTGAGGGACCCGCTCCCTCAGGCGGTGGTGGCTGTCTGTCACCGTCCTGGCGTGATCAATGCCCGGACAGTGCGCGGAAGATGCGCGCTTATCCGGAAATGCCCCTCTGTCCGTTCCTTCGAACGAACGCGCTGTGTACCGTTCTTCACCCTCGCGAGTGAGGTAGCGGTCCCGAACCCCGTTGGCGCCGGGGCTCGTCGGGCCGGTACCGGCGTACGGACACGCCGACCCGCCCCACCCTCTCCCCGTCCTGGCTACCCCTGGCCCGCCCCCGTCGCCCGTACGCGCCCCCGGAGATGCCCCCGTGCGCCCCGGGTGCGGAACCGATGCGCCATCCCGGCGCACACCCGGCCCGTAACCGGAGGTGGGTGCGGGAGTTGAGCTGGGCGTGGAAGAGACCATGGGAGTCACAGCGGCCGGGCAGATCCCTCAGCAGCGCGGCGAGGCACTGCTGGACACGGCGGTGCGGTACGCCGAGGAACGCCATTGGGACGTGGTTCCCGGCGCCTGGCTGGAGGCGGTCGCGGGCTCCGAACGCTGCTCCTGCGGCGAGCGCGCCTGCCCCGCGCCGGGCGCACACCCGGCACACCCGACGTACGCGGAGTGGGCGGCGCAGGCCACCGGGAGCGCCACGGTCGCCCGCAAACTCTGGGCGAAGCAGCCGCGCGCCTCGGTCCTCCTCCCCACCGGCCGCACGTTCGACGCGATCGACGTCCCCGAGACCGCCGGGTTCCTCGCGCTGGCGCGGATGGAGCGGATGGAACTGGCGCTCGGCCCGGTCACCCGCAGCCCCGACCGCCGCATGCAGTTCTTCGTCCTGCCGGGCGCCGCCGCCAAGGTCCCCGACCTGGTCCGCGCCATCGGCTGGCTCCCCGCCCGCCTCGACCTGACCGTCCTCGGCGAGGGCGGCTACGTGGCCGCGCCCCCGACCCGGTTCGGCGGCGCGGGCGCCGTCCAGTGGGCCTGCCGCCCGACCCCGGCCAACCGCTGGCTCCCCGACGCCGAGGACGTCATCAGCCCGCTGGCGTACGCGTGCGGGAGGGATGCGGGCGCCGGGGTGTGACCCCGGGCGCGCCGCGCCGGGGTCCGTAAACGCCGCGTGCGCTCCCCAGCCCCTAGGGCTCCTCCAGGCCGCAGGGCTCTCACTCCTCCGGTCCTCGCGGCGTCCGCCTGTCGTGGGACGCCCGGGCCGGGGTACGTGTGCGGCACGGCACTGCTCGACTCTCCCTGAGGAGCCACGATGACCGATGACGCGTACCTGGTACTGCTGGAGGGACCGGCGGCGACGCTCGGCGCTCCCGTGGCGGCGGTCGGCCCGCTCGCCTGCCTCGACACCCCCGCGGTCCGGGCATGGCTCGCCGCCCACGAGGTCACGGCCACCTCACCGCTGCTGCGCGTCGTCCCGCCCGAGGAGACGGCCGCCCTTCCCGAGGACGCGGAGAAGCTGCCCGTCCCCCTCGGCGCCGGGGAACTGAGCACGGTACGCACCCGGAACGCCCCCGAGGCCGTCGCCGACGTCGAGCGCGAGCTGCTGGCGTACCGCTCGTGCACCGAGGACCGGGAAGGGCTGCTGCGGCGGGCGCTGGGGGCCGGGATCCCGGCGCACCGGGTGGCGGAGCTGACGGGGGAGGAGCTGGTGGTGGTGAAGGCCGCGGGGTGAGATGCGGCCGGCGAGGGGCTGAGGCGGCCCGGCCGGGCGGTCCGGCACGTGCCCGCCGAAGGGTCGGTGGAGGTGAGCGGGAGGGGCGGCGCATGTGGGTCGCGCGTCGGGCCGTGCGTCTTCCGCACCTCCCCCATACGCCGCCCACCTGCGACGACACCCACTTGCCCACAGGCTGGCGGCCTCCCGTCGGACCCCTCTGAAGGGGTTGTCCACAGGCTCCTCCCCACTTTTCCCTTCGCCCGTAGGGTGAATGTCATCGGGGCGGGACACCGCCGACGGGGACGAAGGGGCTGGACATGACCAGGGAAGCCGAGCAGGCCCGAGCACGTGACGCGGCGGCCGCGACCGCCGCCTCGGGCGCGGAGATGACGCCGGGTGCGACCGTCCCGGCCGTGCGGGTGCGCGGCCTGTGGAAGCGGTTCGGGCAGCAGACCGCCGTGGCCGGAATCGATCTGGAACTGCCCGCGGGCAAGTTCGTCGGCCTGCTCGGACCGAACGGCGCGGGCAAGACCACCACCCTCTCCATGGTCACCGGCCTGCTCCGGCCCGACGAGGGCACCGTGGAGGTGGTGGGCCGCGACGTGTGGCGCGACCCGGCCGAGGTGAAGGCCCGCATCGGCGTCCTGCCGGAAGGGCTGCGCCTCTTCGAACGGCTCTCGGGGCGGGAACTCCTCGCCTACATCGGCCGGTTGCGCGGTCTGCCGGGCGAGGTCACCGACCAGCGCGCCACCCAGCTCCTGGACGTTCTGGGCCTCGCCGGCTCGCAGCACAAACTGGTCGTGGACTACTCGACCGGCATGCGGAAGAAGATCGGTCTCGCCTCGGCGCTCCTGCACAACCCGGAAGTCCTCTTCCTGGACGAGCCCTTCGAGGGCGTCGACCCGGTCTCCGCCCAGACCATCCGGGAGGTGCTGGAGGGATACACCGCGTCGGGCGCCACCGTCATCTTCTCCAGCCACGTCATGGAGCTGGTCGAGTCGCTCTGCGACTGGGTCGCGGTGATGGCCGCCGGTTCGATCCGGGCCGACGGCGCGCTGGCCGAGGTGCGCGGCGACGCGGAGTCCCTGCAGGCCGCCTTCCTGGAACTGGTCGGCGCCCAGGACCGCAGCACCGGCGGCACCCTCGACTGGCTGGGCGGTGCGCGATGAGCGACCACGCCGCGACGGCGCCCGTGCCCCTGTCCCCCACCGCCTCCGGACCGCCACCGCCCCCGCCGGGCGGCCGGCCCCTCACGGCCACCCTGGTCCGCCTCAAGCTCTCCCTGCTGCGCAACGGCCTGCGCCAGTCCTCGGGCCGGCGCGCCGCCTACATCGCCTCCGCCGTCGTCTCCCTGCTCTTCGCCGCGCTGATCGTCCTCGGCCTGGTGGCGCTGCGCGGGTACGCCTACGCGCCGACGGTCACGCTGATCCTGACGGCGGCGCTGGCGCTCGGCTGGGCGGTCATGCCCCTGTTCTTCCCGAGCGGCGACGAGACGCTGGACCCGACCCGCCTGGTCATGCTGCCGCTGCGCCCGGAGCCCCTGGTGCGCTCGCTCCTGGTGGCCTCACTGGTGGGGATGGGCCCGCTCTTCACCCTCTGCCTGCTGGTCGGCTCCCTGGTGGCGCTGGCGCACGGCTGGGCCGCGGCGGTGGTCGCGGTGCCCGCGGGGGTGCTGACGCTGCTGGTGTGCGTGGCGCTGGCGCGGGCCGTGGCCGCCGCCAACACGCGGCTGCTGACCAGCCGCAAGGGGCGCGACCTGGCCGTGCTCAGCGGGCTGATCATCGCGGTCGGCGCCCAGGTGGTGAACTTCGCGGTCCAGCGCATCGGTTCCGTGGGCGGCCTCTCCCAGCTGGACCCGGCGGTAGCCGTCCTGCGCTGGATACCGCCGGTGTCGGCGCTCTCCTCGGTGGACGAGGCCGGACGCGGGGCGTGGGGCCCGGCCCTGGCGCAGCTCGTCCTCGCCGTGGCCGCCCTGGGGCTGCTCCTGCTGTGGTGGCGGCGTTCGCTGACGAAGCTGATGACGGCTCCCGACGGCTCGACCCTCGGCGCCGCCGACGGCCCCGCCCGCAAGGGCCGCGGCGACCGCGCCTCCCGCCTGACGGTCTTCGCCTACGCGCTGGCGCCCTCGGGCCGGGACCGGGAGCGGACGGCGGCCGCGATCGAGCGGAGCCTGCGGTACGTGTGGCGCGACCCGAAGACCAAGGCGGCGTGGATCACCTCCCTGGCGATCGGCCTGATCGTCCCGGTGTTCAACGCCGTTCAGGGCAGCGGCTCGGTCTACCTGGCGTGCTTCGCGGCGGGGATGCTCGGCGTCCAGATGTACAACCAGTTCGGCCAGGACACCTCTGCCTTCTGGATGGTCGCGCTCACCCTCTCCTCCGCCCGCGACGCCTTCGTGGAGCTGCGCGCCCGCGCCCTGGCCCTGCTGACGATCACCCTGCCGTACGCGACCCTGGTCACCGTCCTCACCGCCGCCCTGCTCGGCGCCTGGCGGGAGCTCCCGGAGGCGCTGGGTCTCTCCTACGCGCTGCTCGGCGCCATGACGGCCACCGGGGCCTGGGCCTCCGCGCAGTACGCGTACTCCATCCCGCAGGAGGGCAACAAGAACGTCGCCCCCGGCCAGGCGGGCCTCGCCTGGATCAGCATCCTCGGCGGCATGGTCGCCGGCGCGGCACTCTGCCTGCCGCTGCTGGGCCTGCAGATCGGGCTGCACCTGGGCGGCGCCCATGACTGGCTCTGGGTGATGCTCCCGGCCGGAGCGGTCTACGGCGCGCTGCTCGGGTACGCCGGGCTGCGGCTGGCGGCGCCGCGGACGGCGGGGCGGCTGCCGGAGATTCTGGGGGCGGTTAGTAAGGGGTAGGGGGGTGGGGGTGAGGTGGGGTGAGGTGGGGGTGGGAGGGGCGGGGGGGGAGGGAAGCCCCCCCAGGGGAAACCCAGAAGCGATCCCCATCCCCGCCTCCCACCCCGCCTCACCCCACCAACCCCCCACCCCCCAGTCACCCCTCCGGCAACCCGTCCAAGAACGGCTGCACCGCTGACTGCCAAGCCCCGGGCTGGTCGTAGTGGACCAGGTGCCCCGCGTCCGTGACCTCCGCGTACTGGCCTCGGGGCAGGACGCGCACCATCTCCTGGGCCTCGGCGCGGCCGAGGGCGCCGTCGAGGCCGCGGACGACGAGGGTGGGGCAGGTGACCTGGGCGAGTTCGTCCCAGTGGGCGTCGTGGACCCAGGTCTCGCGGGTGCGGAGCATCTGGCGGCGGGAGAAGACGGGGCGCCAGCCGTCCTCGTGCTCGGTCATGACCTCGGCGTAGAACTCGCCGCGGGCGGCGCTGGGGCGCTCCACCCAGGGGTCGTCCTCGCCGAACCACTTGCGGACGTCGCCGAGGGTGGCGAAGGGGGTGGGCCAGGCGTCGAACCACTGCTCCCATTCGCGCTGCGAGGCGGCGCCGAGGGCGGAGGCGCGCATGTCGCAGATGACGAGGCCGCGGACGAGGTCGGGCCGGGCGGCGGCGAGCTGCCAGGCGGTGAGGGCGCCCATGGCGTGGCCGACGAGGACGGCGGGGCCGAGGCCGAGCTGTTCGATGGCGGCGGTGGCGTCAGCGACGAAGGTCTCGCGGGTGTACGGGCCGTCGGCGGGCTTCGCGCTCTGCCCGTGGCCGCGCTGGTCGAGGGCGACGGCCCGGTGGCGTTCGGCGAGCCAGCGGGCGGTGCCGGCCCAGTGCGAGGCACGGCCCATCAGCCCGTGCAGTAACAGGACGCCCGGCGTACGTCCGGCCTCGCCCGCGTCCTCGCCGGTCCGGTCCCCGGCCTTGGGCGGGTCGGCGAACTCCCAGGCGGCCAGGGGCACGCCCCCGGACCCGGTCACTTCGATGCGCCGCACCATGCTCTGGCACCCCCACACTCTCTGGCTCGCCCGAACCGTGTCCTGGTCCTCGATCACGGTCGTGCCCTCCACCTCACGTTACCGAACAAAGTTTCGAAGATGCCGCCCGTGGTGGGCTACACCCCACTTTCGAGTGACCACCTTCAAGGATTGCCGCCCGCCGCCGAGGGGAGATCTTCAGCGGGAGGCGGACCGCTCGGGGAAACCGGTCCGACGGGAGTGATCCTGGGAGCTCGGGGCTCCGGATCACGACAGGGGAGGACAGGCCCCGGCGCCGGTGGGCGCCGGGGCCTCGTACTGCCGGTGGCCCCTCGTCGCGGGCGACGCCGCCCGCGCCCCTCCCGGCGCGTGCCGCAGCGGGCGGCGCGGGCCGGCATGGAGACGGGGGTCGACCGGAAGCCACGGGCCGACCTGGAGACGGGAGCCGGCCAGGAGCGCGGAACCGGCCGGAAGACAGGGCCCGAAAGGCATGCCGGGGCCGACGGAAACAGACCAAGACGTGTCGGGAGGACGGGAGCGGCCGTGTCCGGGCCGCCCGAACGCGTAGAACGGGACGACGTGGCCCCGCCCCTCACGGCGTCGGACCGCCTGGCGTCGCGCCCCGTGACGCCGAGGCTCGCCGCGCCGGGCTTGGTGACGCCAAGCCACCTGACGCCAAGCCTCGCGAGACCAAGCCACGTGTCACCGAGCCCCATCACCCCCGACCACTTGTCGCCAAGCCCCGCGCCACCAAGCTTCGCGACGCCAAGCCGCGTACCGCCAAGCCCCGCGAGACCAAGCCCCCCGCCCCCGAACCGCCTGGCGCCGAGCCCGACGCCACCGCGCCCCGAGCCCCCCGACCACCACGCGTCGACCCACGTCGCGTCAGGCGCCGTCGCCGCGGTCCGCGTGGAGAAGCGTCCCGGTAGGCCGGCGGGGCGGCCGGGATCCGGATCGCGCCGTGTGAAGGTCCGGCGCATCGTCCGCCCCCTCCCCGGCCACTCACCGGGCCGTCTCGCCGCGCGGGCAGGCGGAGCCGGGCCCAGGACGGTCAAGAGTTCTCACGTCATATGCCTGCCGACAGCCTTGCACGAGCCGCCCGCCGTGCGCTGCCATTCCGCACACAGAATCTTCAACTCCTGATGACCGCTCGGCCCACCATCCCGTCCGGCCGCACACGGGCACCACCGGCCCCGCTCCCCCAGCCGCACCACCGCGCCACGGACGCCCCTCCCGCCCCCGCCCACTCCCCCGGAACACGCAAGGGCCGGGGGCGCCCTCTGAGGGGCGCCCCCGGCCACGGTTACGGACGGAAGAGACGAGTGGCGCCGACGCGGCGAGCACCCGGGGTGGGCGGCCGGGGCCGGGCCCCGGGCACCCGCCTCGGCCGGGGACGCCCGGTCAGCGCTTGGCGACGAAGACGTGCGAGGCGGTCTCGCTGTTCAGCTCGGCCGCCTCACCGCTGGAGCCGACGAGGACGCCGCCCGCCGATTCGGTGACGCTGACCACCGAGCCGGGCTGCACACCCGCCCGGCGCAGGGTGTACATGAGCTGGGCGTCGGTCTGGATCGGCTCGCCGATCCGCCGGACGACGGCGGTCTTGCCCTCGGTGCCGGGGTCGAGGTCGGCCAGGGAGACCATGCTCTCGTCGAGGAACGGGTCGGCGCTGGCCTCCTCCCCCAGTTCCTCCAGTCCCGGGATGGGGTTGCCGTACGGGGACTCGGTGGGGTGGCGGAGCAGGTCGAGGACGCGGCGTTCGACCGCCTCGCTCATGACGTGCTCCCAGCGACAGGCCTCGGCGTGGACCTGTTCCCACTCCAGGCCGATCACGTCGACCAGCAGGCACTCGGCCAGCCGGTGCTTGCGCATCACACGGGTGGCCAGGCGCCTGCCTTCCTCGGTCAGTTCCAGGTGGCGGTCGCTGGCGACGGCCACCAGGCCGTCGCGCTCCATCCGGGCGACCGTCTGGCTGACCGTGGGCCCGCTCTGGTCCAGGCGCTCCGCGATCCGGGCGCGCATGGGGACCACGCCTTCCTCCTCAAGTTCGAGGATGGTGCGGAGGTACATCTCCGTGGTGTCGATCAGTCCGGACATTCGTGCCCCTCAGATGCTGTCGTGCGCTGGCCCTGACCTCAATTCTGACGCATCGGCCCGGTAACCGTGCCGGGCCGCCCGCCGGGCGGGCGGGCGGGCCCTCACAGGCCGGGGCGCGCACCCTCGGCGTACGCCCCACGCGGCCCCGGGGGCACCTTGACAGTGCACTGGTCCAGACCGCACGGTGATGCGCGGTGCGGTCTGGACCAGTGCCGCCGCACCGCCCCCACCGCACCGTCCCCACGCGGTTCCGCGCCCGCCCCGACGTGCCGCCCATCGAAAGGCCACCGCCGATGACCTCCACGCCCGGCACGACGACCGCGCCCGCCTCCTCCGCGACCGGCGCGCCCGCTCCCGCCGACGGGCTCGCGACGGGCTTCCTGGAGGCCGCGATGGCCCTGCTGGCCCGGGTCCGCGACGAGGAGGCCGGGGCGATCACCGCGGCGGGCGGGTTGCTGGCGGAGACGGTGGCCTCGGGCGGGCGGCTCTTCGCGTTCGGCGCGGGCCACTCCTCGCTCCCGGCGCAGGACCTGGTCTACCGGGCCGGCGGCCTCGCCCTGATGAACCTGCTGGCCGGTCCTGGCGTGGTCGGCGTCGACGTGCGGCCCGCGACGCTCGGTTCGGCGCTCGAACGCGTCGAGGGGTACGCCACCGCGGTGCTCGACAGTTCGCCGCTGCGCGCCGGTGACGCGCTGGTGATCATCTCCCTGTCGGGCCGCAACGCGCTGCCCGTGGAGATGGCGCAGGCGGCCCGGGCGCGCGGGGTGCGGGTGATCGGGGTGACCTCGGTGGCGTACGCGGAGGGGACGACGGCGCGTAATCCGTCCGGGACGTTTCTGAAGGACCACTGCGACCTGGTGCTCGACAGCAAGATCGCGGTGGGGGACGCGGAGTTGTCCGTGGAGGGGATCGGGGCGCCGTTCGCACCCGCCTCCACGGTGGTGGCCAGCGCCATCCTCCAGGCCGTGATGGCGAGTGCGGCGGGCGCGCTGCTGGAGCGCGGGGTGCAGCCGCCGATGCTCCGCTCGGGCAATGTGGACGGCGGCCACGCCTGGAACGCCGAGGTCTTCGCGACCTATCGCGACCGCATCTTCTACCAGCACTGACCTGCCGGCGCCGTTCCCGGCGCCCACCCGCGCCCCTGCGGCGCTCGCCCCGGGGGCGGTGTCTTCGTACGTACAGAGGCACCGCCCTGGGGGCGTCGGCGGCGGCCGGTGGTCAGCGGCGCGTCGCCAGGTCCAGGAGGGGCGCGATGTGGGCGGCGACGCATTCGGCGTGGGCGAGGTCGGCGCGTTCGAAGGGGGTGCGGGAGCCGACGCGGAGGAAGGTGAGGACGCCGAGGGTGCGGCCGCGGCTGCGCAGGACGGTGCAGAGGGCGTGGCGGGTGGTCTCGGGCCAGAGGTGGGCGGCGGCCCAGGCGCGGGCGGCCTCGTCGCCGCCGGGGCTGTCGGGGGCGAGGGAGCCCGGCCCGGTTCCGGCGGCGGCGCGCAGGGTGCCGCCGCGTTCGGCGCACTGGAGGGCGGGGTGGCCTTCCGGGTAGCGGGCGGGCATGCCGGCGGGGGCGCCGTTCGGCGGCTGGCCCGGTTCGCCGGAGGGGCTGGCTGCGGTGCGCAGCAGGCGGGTGGGGGCGCCTGGGGCCACCGTGTCGAGGAGGGCGTGGTCGGCGAAGCCGGCGAGGGCGAAGTCGAGGTGGGCGACGGCGCCTTCGGCGGGGTCCTCGCACTCGGTGGCGACGCGGGCGGCCCGGTGGAGCTGGTGGGAGCGGAAGCGGAGCCGGGCGTTCTCCTGTTCGGTCTGCTTGGCCTCGGTGAGGTCCTGGAAGAGCCAGCCGACGCCGAGGGGGACGGGTTCCTGGGCGAGGGGTGAGGCGAGGCGGACGAAGCCGCACCGCCAGCAGCGGCGTTGTTCGCCCTCGTCGGTGCGGACGGTGACCCAGAGTTCGACGGGGGCGGTGGGGGTGCCGTCGGCGAGGACGTGGGTGAGGGCGGATTCGAGTTCTTCGACGCCTTGGAGGACGAGGTCGCCGAGGGGGCGGCCGAGCGCGGTGGAGCGGCTGGTGCCGAGCGCGTAGGCGGCGTGGGCGTTGAGGACGGCGAGTCTGAGGTCGGCGTCGACGAGGACGACGCCCCAGGCGGCGTCCTCGAAGAGGGCTTCGCTGAGGGCGATGGAGCGTTCGAGGTCGATCTGGGTGTGGACCTCGCTGAAGGCGCAGTAGACCCCGGCCGGTTCGCCGTCGGGGCCGCGGACGGCGGCGGTCTGGGCGCGGACCAGGACGCGGCGGCCGTCGCGGGTGAGGAGGGCGACGTCGTGGACCTCGCGGCCGCGTTCGGCGGTGACGCCGAAGAGGCGGTGTTCGACGTCGGCGGCGTCGCCGGGGCGGACGGCCCAGCCGGCGAGGCCGCGGCGGCCGACGGCTTCGGCGGCGCTCCAGCCGAGGACGCGTTCGGCTTCGCGGTTCCAGTGGGTGAGGACGTGGTCGGCGTCGAAGGCGCAGAGCGCCGCGTCCATGCCGTCGAGGAGGGCGGCGAGGAGGTCGCCGCCGTCGGGGCCCGGGTCCTCGGGGCCGAGCGCGTCGGTGGTTCCGCTGTGCCCGTAAGCACTCATCGGGCGCCCCCCATGGGCCGATTGCACACGATGTCCTGCATGTCTTCCCGCAAGCCGTTCCGCAGGTGGTCGAGCTGGTGGTCGCGCGGGCGTGGGTGCCACACGGGATCTTGCACGTGCCGCTGCACGTACGGGCATTCAACTCGACTGTGGCGCGGCCCACACGGGGTTCGCGGAAATCGCCGGGGTGGGGCGGTTGCGAATATCCGGTTGAACACGATCAGCGCGCTTCCTAGGCTGGAGGTACACGAGAAGGGAGGTGGTTCGGCAGATGTACACATACCGGACGCGTGAGGTGACTGCGGGCTAGCGGCCCGTTGTCGCGTCTCCCCGGCTTCGGCCGGGTCAAGCGTGGCGCCGGTCCGGTGCGGGGTCCGCTCCGCACAGCCGGCCAATCCCGAGCAGTCACCCGGCCCGCGAGCCGCCGGTACGTCCGGCCGGCTCCCCCGCGAGGGGGAACCAGGCTCGCGGGCCGTCTGCGTGCCCGGACGCCTGCGCGTACGCGGGCACGTGCCCGTACGCGGGCGCCCACGTCCCGCACACCGCGGCGTCCCCTGCGCGTTCAGGGCGCGAGGCGTTCGACGCGCCAGCCGCTCCCGGCGGCCCCGTCGGGTCCGTCGTCCCTGTCGGCGCCCAGCCGCACGTACCGCAGCCGGTCGTGGAGGCGGTTCTCGCGGCCCTGCCAGAACTCGACGGTGCGCGGGGTGACGCGGTAGCCGCCCCAGTGCGGGGGTACGGGGATCTCCTCCCCCTCGGGGTGGCGGGCGGCGAGGTCGGCGTAGGCGGTGTCGAGGGCGGTGCGGTCGGGGACCGGGGTGGACTGGGCGGAGGCCCAGGCGCCGAGTTGGGAGCCGTGCGGGCGGGTGCGGAAGTAGGCGGCGGTCTCGTCGCGGGAGACCTTGGCGGCGGTGCCGGTGACGAGGACCTGGCGGGCCAGCGGGTGCCAGGGGAAGACCAGGGCGACGTGCGGGTTGGCGTCGAGGTCGGCGGCCTTGCGGGAGCCGTAGTTGGTGTAGAAGACGAAGCCGCGCCGGTCGTACTGCTTGAGCAGGACGGTGCGGCTGCTGGGGGCGCCGTCGGCGTCGGCGGTGGAGACGATCATGGCGTTGGGTTCGTAGAGGCCGTCGCGGGCGGCTTCGGCGAACCAGTGGGCGAACTGCTCCATCGGTTCGGCGGCGAGCACGCTCGCGTCGAGGCCCTCCCGGCGGTACTGCTTGCGCATCGCGGCGGGGTTCAGCGATTCGGACGCGGCCCGCACGGGGCCGCCCTCTGCGTCGGTCACGCCGCCATCCTGCCGCACACCGGCGGCGGGGTGGAGCCTGCGGGGGCGGGTACATGGCCGGGCGGACCGGCGTTCCGTTTCGCACGGTTCGCCCCGAGTGGCGGGCGGGCCCGCGCGCCGCGATCGTGGCACTGAGTGCCACAGGTCTCCCCAAAGGTGGCACTCAGGGGTATCGTCCGTGTTTCCCGGAGGGTTCGCCGACCTGGCCCCGGGGGCATGACGTGTGCTGAGTGACGCCGACCGCCGTGTTGTGGCGGGCGGCGGACGCTCCCAGGGACGACGGCGGGCGCACACCGGCTCGGCCGGAGCGCCCGCCCCCGCCGGAGACCCGGCCGCCCCGCCTGCCGTACGCAACCGAAGGAGCCGCCTGATGTCCGACTTCGTACCCGGTCTCGAAGGGGTCGTCGCGTTCGAAACGGAGATCGCCGAACCGGACAAGGAGGGCGGCGCGCTCCGCTACCGGGGCGTCGACATCGAGGACCTGGTCGGCCACGTCTCCTTCGGGAACGTGTGGGGCCTGCTGGTCGACGGCGCCTTCAACCCGGGGCTGCCGCCCGCCGAGCCGTTCCCGATCCCGGTCCACTCCGGCGACGTCCGCGTCGACGTGCAGTCGGCGCTCGCCATGCTCGCCCCCGCGTGGGGCCTGCGGCCCCTGCTCGACATCGACGAGGAGCAGGCCCGCGACGACCTCGCCCGGGCCGCCGTGATGGCGCTGTCGTACGTGGCGCAGTCGGCGCGCGGCCAGGCGCTGCCGATGGTGCCGCAGAGCGAGATCGACAAGGCCGAGTCCGTCGTGGAGCGGTTCATGATCCGCTGGCGCGGCGAGCCGGACCCGCGCCACGTCAAGGCGGTGGACGCCTACTGGACCTCGGCCGCCGAGCACGGCATGAACGCCTCCACCTTCACCGCCCGCGTCATCGCCTCCACCGGCGCCGACGTGGCGGCCGCCCTCTCCGGCGCGGTCGGCGCGATGTCGGGCCCCCTGCACGGCGGGGCGCCCTCGCGGGTGCTGGGCATGATCGAGGAGATCGAGCGGACCGGCGACGCCCGCGCGTGGGTGCGCCAGGCGCTCGACAAGGGTGAGCGGCTGATGGGCTTCGGCCACCGCGTCTACCGCGCCGAGGACCCGCGCGCCCGCGTGCTGCGCCGGACCGCCAAGGAGCTGGCGGCGCCGCGGTACGAGGTCGCGGCGGCGCTGGAGCAGGCGGCGCTGGAGGAGCTGCACGCGCGCCGCCCGGACCGGGTGCTCGCCACCAACGTGGAGTTCTGGGCGGCGATCCTGCTGGACTTCGCGGAGGTTCCGGCGCCGATGTTCACCTCGATGTTCACCTGCGCCCGCACCGCCGGCTGGTCGGCGCACATCCTGGAGCAGAGGCGCACCGGCCGCCTGGTCCGCCCCTCCGCCCGTTACACGGGCCCGGCGTCGCGCTCCCCGCGCGCCATCGAGGGGTACGACCAGGTCCCCGACCTGGCCGACTGACCGCCCGGGGGTACGTACGGACGGGCCCGGTCGCCATGGTGGCGGCCGGGCCCGTCGGTGTGTCCGGGGTCAGCGGCCCGGGATCAGAAGCGGTCCGGTGCGCGCTCGGGCAGCGGGGAGCCCGGCAGGGTGTCCCGCCGTTGGTTCTCCCGTGAGATGTCGTCTGCGCACCTGGTCGTTCCTCCCGGTCGCGTGTTCGGACAGGAGCGATCATTCAGGTGGCGTACGTCGGGAGGCATCGGCCGCGCGACCCCGACCCACCTCCGTCTTAGGGGCGATGGGGCGGGCGGGGGTGCTCCTGTGGTCGTAGGCGCCGGCTGCGGGGGCGGGGGTCAGCCCAGGGCCGTGTCGAGGATGCGGGACCACTGGGTGACGACCTTGCGGCGGCGTGCGGTGTCGTCGGTGAGGAGGTTGGCGAGGCCGAGGCCGCGGGCCATGTCGAGGAGGCCCTGGACCAGTTCGCGGACACCGGGGCGGGACTCGTCGGCGTCGAGCAGGGCGACGGCGATGCGGTGGGTCTCGCGGCCGACGCGGGCCTCCAGTTCGGTGACGCGGGCGCCGAGCTGGGGTTCGTCGGAGGCGGCGACCCACAGGTGCAGGGCGGCGCGGAAGAGGTCGCCGGTGTAGAGGTCGACGAGGGCTTCGACGGCCTGGGCACGGCCGTCGGGGGCGAGGGCGCCGAGGGCGGTGGAGCGTTCCTCGGCGACGTACTCGACGGCGGCGGTGAACAGGTCCTCGCGGGTGGGGAAGTGGTGCTGGGCGGCGCCCCGGGAGACGCCGGCGCGTTCGGCGACGGCGGAGACGGTGGAGCCGGCCCAGCCGTGTTCGGCGAGGCAGGCCACGGCGGCGGCGAGGAGCCGCTGCCGGGTGGCGCGGCTGCGGTCCTGTTTGGGCGAGGTCACCACACCCATGCGGCATCCCGTCGTTCGAGGAAGGCGGTCATCCCTTCGCGGGCGTCGGCGGAGGCGAAGAGGCGTGCCGAACGCTTCACCAGGTCGTCGGCGTCCCGGTCGAAGGCTGCCAGCACTGTAGCGGTGACCAGGCGCTTGGACTCGGCGAGCCCCTGCGGGGAGCCGCGCCGCAGACCGTCGAGGACGGGGGCGAGGGCGGTGTCGACGTCGTCGCCGGTGAGGGTGAGCAGCCCGATGCGGGCGGCCTCCTCGGGGCCGAACTTCTCTCCGGTGAGGAAGTAGCGGGCGGCGGCGGCCCGGTCGACGCGGGGCAGCAGCGGCAGCGAGATGACGGCCGGGGCGACGCCGATCCGCGCCTCGGTGAGGGCGAAGGTGGCGCCGGGGCCGCCCGCGCTGATGTCGCAGGAGGCGAGGAGTCCGAGGCCGCCCGCCCGCACGTGTCCGGTGACGCGGGCGACGACGGGCTTGTCCAGGGCGGCGATCCGGCGCATCAGCGCGACGAGCGCGTGCGGGTCGGGCGGGTTCCGCAGGTCGGCCCCGGCGCAGAAGGTCGTCCCGGTGTGGGTGAGCTGTACGGCCCGTACGTCCGGTGCGGCGTCCGCCTGCTCCAGCGCCGCGTCCAGTTCGGCGACGAGGGCGCCCGAGAGGGCGTTGCGCTGCTCGGGCCGGTCCAGGGTGAGGGTGCGGATGCCCCGGTGGTCGCTCTGGAGTACGTAGGCCATGGTGGGGCCTCTCGGTCGGGTCGGGCGGGGAGGGGCAGCCGGGGTGCGCCGCGCCGGCGGAGGGCGGGGAGGCGCACCCGGGCCGGGTCAGTAGGACTTGGGGAGCCCCAGGCTGCTGTGGGAGACGAAGTTGAGGATCATCTCGCGGCTGACGGGGGCGATGCGGGCGACGCGGGCACCGGTGATGAGGCGGGCGAGGCCGTACTCGCGGGTGAGGCCGTTGCCGCCGAGGGTGTGGACGGCCTGGTCGACGGCGCGGACGCACGCCTCACCCGCCGCGTACTTGGCCATGTTGGCGGCCTCGCCCGCGCCGAAGTCGTCGCCCGCGTCGTAGAGGGCGGCGGCGCGCTGCATCATCAGCTTGGCCAGCTCCAGCTCGATGTGGGCCTGGGCGAGGGGGTGGGCGATGGCCTGGTGGGAGCCGATGGGGGCTTTCCAGACGGTGCGTTCCTTGGCGTAGGTGACGGCCTTGGCGAGCGCGTAGCGGCCCATGCCGAGGGCGAAGGCGGCGGTCATGACGCGTTCGGGGTTGAGTCCGGCGAAGAGCTGGAGGAGGCCCGCGTCCTCGTCGCCGACGAGCCGGTCGGCGGGGAGGCGTACGTCGTCCAGGGTGAGTTCGAACTGCTTCTCGGCGGCGTCGATCTCCATCTCGATGTGGCGGCGGCCGAAGCCGGGCGCGTCGCGGTCGACGAGGAAGAGGCAGGGCTTGAGCCGGCCGGTGCGGGCGTCCTCGGTGCGGCCGACGATGAGGGTGGCGTCGGCGATGTCGACGCCGGAGACGAAGACCTTGCGGCCGTTGAGCACCCACTCGTCGCCGTCGCGGCGGGCGGTGGTGGTGATGCGGTGCGAGTTGGAGCCGGCGTCGGGCTCGGTGATGCCGAAGGCCATGGTGAGGGAGGCGTCGGCGAGCCCCGGCAGCCAGGTGCGCTTCTGCTCCTCGGTGCCGAAGCGGGCGATGACGGTGCCGCAGATGGCGGGCGACACGATCATCATGAGCTGGGGGCATCCGGCGGCGCCCATCTCCTCCAGGACGAGGGCGAGCTCGGTGATGCCGCCGCCTCCGCCGCCGTACTCCTCGGGGAGGTTGACGCCGAGGTAGCCGAGTTTCCCGGCCTCCGCCCAGACGGCGGCGGGGTCGGCGTCGGGGCCGTGCTTGGCGCCGAGGGCGGCGACGGCGGCGCGCAGGTCGCGCACTTCCTCGGACTCGATCAGGGTGGTGGCGGTGGTGGTCACGCGGGTTCCTCCTGGACGACGGCGAGCAGGGCGCCGACCTCGACCTGGTGGCCGGGGCGGGCGTGGAGCGCGGTGAGGGTGCCGGAGGCGGGGGCGAGGACGCGGTGTTCCATCTTCATCGCCTCCAGCCAGACGAGGGGCTGGCCGGCGGTGACGGCGCTGCCTTCGGCGAGGCCGTCGGCGACGCGGACGACGGTGCCGGGCATGGGCGCGAGCAGCGAGCCGGGGGCCTGCCGGGCGGCGGTGTCGGGGTGGCGTGAGACGGGGGTGAGGCTGCGGGTGCCGTGCGGCCCGTCGACGTGGACGCGCCCGCCGGACCGCGTGACCTCGTATTGCCGCTCGACCGCGCCAGCCGCGCTCCCGTCGGCGAGGACCACGGCGTCCGGCGTCACGGAGACGGGCCGCGGGTCGCCTTCCCCGGGCAGGACCCAGCCGTGGCGGCCGGGCCGGTAGCGGATCTCGTACGCCGTCCCGTCGTCGGCCCGGTAGCGGCGTACGGGGTCCTCGGAGCGGAGGTTGCGCCAGCCGCCGGCGCCGAGGCGGGAGCGGGCGGCGGCGTGGGCGGCGTCGGCGAGGGCGGCGGCGACGGCGGCGGGGCGGGCGTCGTCGGCGGGGCGGGTGAGGGTGTCGAGGTGGCGGGTGTAGAAGGCGGTGTCGAGACCGGCGAGGGTGGTGAAGTCGGGGTGGGCGAGGGAGCGGACGAGCAGGTCGCGGTTGGTGGCGGGGCCGTGCAGGCGGGCCCGGGTGAGGGCGGCGGCCAGGCGGCGGATCGCGGCGGCGCGGGTGGGGCCCCAGGCGATGACCTTGGCGAGCATCGCGTCGTAGTGGACGCCGACGGTGTCCCCGGCCTCGTAGCCGGTGTCGAGGCGCAGCGGGGCCGGCTCGCGGCCGGGCAGGTGGTCGCGGTCGGCGCCGGGCAGGTCGAGGCGGTGGACGGTGCCGGTCTGCGGGGCCCAGTCGGCGGCGGGGTCCTCGGCGTAGAGGCGCGCCTCGACGGCGTGGCCGCGGGCGGGCGGCGGGGCGGCGGGCAGCGCCTGGCCCTCGGCGACGGCGAGTTGGAGGGCGACCAGGTCGACGCCGTGGACGGCTTCGGTGACGGGGTGTTCGACCTGGAGGCGGGTGTTCATCTCCAGGAAGTACGCCTGGCCGTCGGCGACGAGGAATTCGACGGTTCCGGCGCCGGTGTAGCCGATGGCGCGGGCGGCGGCGGCGGCCGCCTCGTGGAGCCTCTCGCGCAGGGCGTCGGGCAGGCCGGGGGCGGGGGCCTCCTCGACGACCTTCTGGTGGCGGCGCTGGAGGGAGCAGTCGCGGGTGCCCAGCGTCCAGACGGTGCCGTGCCGGTCGCCGAGGATCTGCACCTCGACGTGGCGGCCGGACGGCAGGTAGGGCTCGACGAAGACCTCGCCGTCGCCGAAGGCGGAGAGCGCTTCGGCGGCGGCGGCCTCCAGCGCTGCGGGCAGGTCGTCGCGGCGGGTGACGACGCGCATGCCGCGGCCGCCGCCGCCCGAGGCCGCCTTGACGAGGACGGGCAGGTCGTTGTCGGTGAGGGTGTCGGGGTCGAGTGGGCCGAGGAGCGGTACTCCGGCGGCGGCCATGAGTTTCTTGGCGCGGGTCTTGGAGGCCATCGCCTCGATCGCCTCGGGGTCGGGCCCGATCCAGGTGAGCTGGGCGTCCTGGACGGCGCGGGCGAAGGCGGCGTTCTCGGAGAGGAAGCCGTAGCCGGGGTGGATCGCGTCGGCTCCGGCGGCGCGGGCGGCGGCGATGACGAGGTCGCCGCGGAGGTAGGTGCCGGCGGGGGCGTCGCCGGGGAGGCGGACGGCGGCGTCGGCGTCGCGGACGTGGGCGGCCGAGGCGTCGGGGTCGGCGTAGACGGCGGTGGTGGCGAGGCCGAGGTGGCGGCAGGTGCGGATGACGCGGCGGGCTATCTCGCCCCGGTTGGCGACGAGGACGCTTGTCAGGGGCGTGCCCTGCGGCTCGTCCGTGATGGGTGGGGTGGTGGTCATGGCGGGGGCCTCACATCCGGAAGACGCCGAAGCCGCCACGGGCGCCCTCGACGGGGGCGGTGTGGACGGCGGACAGGCACAGGCCGAGCACGGTGCGGGTGTCGCGGGGGTCGATGACGCCGTCGTCGTAGAGCCGCCCGGAGAGGAACATCGGCAGGGACTCGGCCTCGATCTGCTGCTCGACCATGGCGCGCAGCGCCGCGTCCGCCTCGTCGTCGTAGGGGCGGCCCTTGGCGGTGGCGGACTGGCGGGCGACGATCGAGAGGACCCCGGCGAGCTGCTGCGGGCCCATGACGGCCGATTTGGCGCTGGGCCAGGCGAAGAGGAAGCGGGGCTCGTAGGCGCGGCCGCACATGCCGTAGTGCCCGGCGCCGTAGGAGGCGCCCATGAGGACCGAGAGGTGCGGGACGCGGGAGTTGGAGACGGCGTTGATCATCATGGCGCCGTGTTTGATGATGCCGCCCTGCTCGTACTCCTTGCCGACCATGTAGCCGGTGGTGTTGTGGAGGAAGAGCAGCGGGATGTCGCGCTGGTTGGCGAGCTGGATGAACTGGGCGGCCTTCTGCGACTCCTCGCTGAACAGCACGCCCTGGGCGTTGGCGAGGATGCCGACCGGGTAGCCGTGGAGCGTCGCCCACCCGGTGACGAGGCTCGGCCCGTACAGCGGCTTGAACGCGTCGAAGTCGGAGCCGTCGACGATCCGGGCGATGACCTCGTGCGGGTCGAAGGGGGTCTTCAGCTCCTCGGGGACGATGCCGAGGAGTTCCTCCGGGTCGTACTTCGGCTCCTCGGCCGGGGCCGGATCGGGATGTGCCTTGCGCCAGTTGAGGCGGGCGACGACGCGGCGGGCACGGAGCAGCGCCTCGGGTTCACCGTCGGCGAGGTGGTCGGCGAGGCCGGAGACGCGGGCGTGCATCTCGGCGCCGCCGAGCGACTCGTCGTCGCTCTCCTCGCCGGTGGCCATCTTGACCAGCGGCGGCCCGCCGAGGAACACCTTGGAGCGCTCCTTGACCATGATCACGTGGTCGGACATGCCGGGTATGTACGCGCCGCCGGCCGTCGAGTTGCCGAAGACGACGGCGACGGTGGGGATGCCGGCTGCGGAGAGCCGGGTCAGGTCGCGGAAGAGCGCCCCGCCCGGGATGAAGATCTCCTTCTGCGAGGGCAGGTCGGCGCCGCCGGACTCGACCAGGCTGATGCAGGGCAGCCGGTTGGCGAAGGCGATCTCGTTGGCGCGCGTCGCCTTCTTCAGCGTCCACGGGTTGGAGGCGCCGCCGCGCACGGTCGGGTCGTTGGCGGTGATGAGACATTCGACGCCGCTGACCGTGCCGATGCCGGTGATCAGGGAGGCGCCGACGGCGTAGTCGCTGCCCCAGGCGGCGAGCGGCGACAGCTCCAGGAACGGCGTGTCCTCGTCCAGCAGCAGTTCGATCCGCTCGCGGGCGAGGAGTTTGCCGCGCTTCAGGTGCCGCTCGACGTACTTCTCGCCGCCGCCCGCGAGGGCCTTGGCGTGTTCGATGCCGAGGGCGTCGAGCTTGCCGAGCAGGGCCTCGCGGTGGGCCGCGTACTCGGCGGAGGCGGTGTCCAGCGCGGTGGCGAGGACGGTCACTGTGGTACCTCCTGGGTGAGGAGCGCTTCGGGGATGTCGACGTGGCGGGAGCGCAGCCATTCGCCGAGCCCCTTGGCCTGCGGGTCGAACCGGGCCTGGGCGGCGACGCCCTCGCCGAGCAGCCCCTCGACGTGGAAGTTGACGGCGTACAGCGCTGGCAGCGCGTACCGCGTGACGGGCAACTCGACGGCCTCCGGCAGCAGTTCGCGCAGCCGCTCGACGGTGAGGGTGTGTACCAGCCAGCGGTACGCGCTCCCGTCGCGGACCCAGACGCCGATGTTGGCGCTGCCGCCCTTGTCGCCGCTGCGGGCTCCGGCGACGGTGCCGAGCGGCAGGCGGCGCGTCGGGCCTGGCGGCAGGGGCGCGGGCGGGGCGGGTTCGTCGGCCGGGGTGAGGGCGCGGGTGGTGGCGGGGCCGGGGACGGCGAGGCGGGTCCCGTCGGGCAGGACGGCGGTGTGGACAACCTGGGCGCGGTCGACGGGGACGGCCTCGAAGACGCCGTAGGGGGCGCCCTTGCCGGGGGGTGCGGTGAGGTGGAAGCCGGGGTATCCGGCGAGGGCCAGTTCGACGGCGGCGCCGCTGACGGCGCGGCCCACCTTCTCGGGCTCGGGGTCGCGGACGACGAGGCGCAGCAGGGCGCTGGCCGTCTCCTCGGTGGCGGCGTCCGCGTGGTCGGTGCGGGCCAGCTCCCAGCGGGCCTCCTGGGGCCCGGCGGCGCCGAGCGCGTCGGCCAGCTGGGCCTGCACCAGAGCCGCCTTGGCTTCGATGTCGAGCCCGGTGAGGACGAAGACGACCTCGTTGTGCCAGCCGCCGAGCCGGGTCAGCCCCGCCTTGAGGGTGGGCGGCGGGGCCTCGCCGCGTACGCCGTGGACGCGGACCCGGTCGGGGGCCTGCTGGGTGAGGCGGACGGTGTCGAGGCGGGCGGTGGCGTCGGGGCCCGCGTACCGGGGGCCGGTCGTCTCGTAGAGGAGTTGGGCGGTGGCGGTGCCGACGGTGACGACGCCGCCGGTGCCGGGGTGTTTGGTGAGGACGCTGCTGCCGTCGGCGTGGATCTCGGCGAGCGGGAAGCCGGGGCGGCGCAGGAGCGCCGGGTCGTGGTCGGTGAAGAAGGCGTAGTTCCCGCCGGTGGCCTGGGTGCCGCACTCCAGGAGGTGCCCGGCGACGACGGCCCCGGCGAGCTGGTCGTGGTCGTCGGGGGTCCAGCCGAAGTGGGCGGCGGCGGGCCCGGAGACGAGGGCGGCGTCGGTGACGCGGCCGGTGGCGACGACGTCGGCGCCCGCGTCGAGACAGGCGGCGATGCCGAACCCGCCGAGGTAGGCGTTGGCGGTGAGCACCCCGTCACCCCAGCCGCCGGGCCGGTCGAGCAGGTCGTCCCCCTCGACATGGGCGACGCGGGTGGGCAGCCCCAGTTCCTCGGCCAACTTCCGTATTCGGCCGGCGAGTCCGGCCGGGTTGAGGCCACCGGCGTTGGTGACGATCCGCACGCCCCGCTCATGGGCGAGGCCGAGGCACTGCTCCAGTTGGCGCAGGTGGGTGCGGGCGTAGCCGCGTTCCGGGTCGGCCAGGCGGTCGCGGCCGAGGATGAGGAGGGTGAGTTCGGCGAGGTAGTCGCCGGTCAGGACGTCGAGGGGGCCGTCGGTGAGCATCTCGCGGAGCGCGTCGAACCGGTCGCCGTAGAAGCCGGAGGCGTTGCCGATCCGGAGCGGCGACGGGGCGGTCACGCCGTCTTCCCGTGCGGCGGGCGGGGCGTGCCGGGCGGACCGGCGAAGGCCTGGGCGAGGTCGAGCCAGCGGTCGGCGTCCGGTCCCTCGGCGCGGACGGCGAGGTCGTCGCGGTGGGCGCGGCGTGCCACCAGCAGGCAGAAGTCGAGCGCCGGTCCGGTGACCCGCTGGGGCGCGTCCTCGGGCCCGTACGTCCACAGGCCGTCGCCGTCCGGCGGGGTCAGCTCGACGCGGAAGGGCGCCTCGGGCGGGGTCAGCCCTTTCATCCCGTAGGCGAAGTCCCGGGTGCGGAAGCCGAGTCGGGCGATGTGCCGGAGCCGGGCGGTGGGCGGGCGGCGCACGCCGAGGGCGTCGGCGACGTCCTGGCCGTGGGCCCAGGTCTCCATCAGCCGGGCCGTCGCCATCGACGGCACGCTCATCGGCGGCCCGTACCAGGGCACCCGCGTCCCGGGCGGCGCCTGGCGCAGGGCGGCGTCGAGCGCGGCCCGGTCGGCCCGCCACCCGGCGAGGAGCGCGGCGGGCGGTTGGGCGACCCCGGCCTCGGCGCCCTCGTCCACGAAGGTGAAGGGGCGGGCGGTCGCCGTGGCCACGTGCGCGGCGAACGCCTCCGGGTCGGTGACGGCGGCCAGCGCCGCCCGGTCGGTCCAGGCGAGGTGCGCGATCTGATGGGCGATCGTCCACCCCTCGGCGGGCGTCGCCGTCTTCCACTCGGCGTCACTCAACTCGGCCACCAGCGAGTCGAGTTCCTCGCTCTCGGCGGACAGGTCGTCCAGTACGGGCAGGGGATCGGACACGGCTCGTTCCTCCCGGGCACGGCGGGGCGCTGCGGCGTGGTCCGGAGCATGGCAGCGCGCGGAGAAACAAGCAAGCGTGCTTGCAGGTTTACCTGGGGGGGATTCGGGGGCGCTCCCGCGAGAGGAGAGGGCGGCCCAGGTCAGGGCTCCGGGCCGGGGAATCCGGGCCGGCGGCGGCCTCGTCGGGCGGTGCGGCGACGGCGCCGCCGCCTCCTGGCCGGGCCCCGCCTCTGGAGGCCCGGCCGGGTCGAAGCGGACGAGACGTGCCCGGAACACGGCCTGGATGCGGTCAGGGCCCCGCCACAGCTCTCCCGCCACGCCGACCAGACCCTCGCCACGCCCCAGCGGCACAAGGTGCGCCTGGACGGCGCCAGTCACGGAGGGCCTCGAACGCCGGCCGGACCAAAGGCCGGTGCGTCACGGCGTCCATGCCGGGTCCCGTCCGCTCAGCGCGACGACCCGGTCCAGGAGGGAGGCGTTCTCGGCCACCGGTACGGGCGGACCGAACAGGCCGGCCGACTCCTCGCCCGACTCCGCGGCGGCGGACAGCATCGCGTACGACACCTCCAGGCCGGCCGGGTCGGGGGCGTACGGCTGGCCGGTGGCGCGGGCGAGGTCCCAGCCGTGGACGACCAGTTCGTTGAGGGCGACCACTCCGGCCTCGGCGGCCGGGAAGGTCACGCCGCCCGCCTGCGTCACCCCCTCCCACGCCCCCGGGCTGCGCCAGGCCGCGGGCAACTCGGTGAGCCTGGCGGTCAGTTCGGCGTGCCAGTCGTCGCCGATGTCCGGGCGGGTGGCGGTCGGGTCAGTGTCGGTGGCCCCGCCCAGATGCTTCATGGCGGCGTCACGGAAGGCGAGGCTGAGGCCGCTGAGGTGGCCGAGCAGATGGCGCACGGAGTACGCGGGGCAGGGCGTCGGATCGTCGTACTGGTCCGGGGTGACACCGTCGGCCAGCACGGTGACGGCTTCGGCGGCGGGGCCGAGGTCGGGAACGGGAGCGGTCGGGCGGGACGCGTCGGGCGGGGTCATGGCGCACTTCCTCTCTCTCCTCACCATGGTGACCGCCGGGGTGGCCGGAACTCGTCGGTGACGCGCGGAAGGGGTCGGCGGGCGGGGCCGGCTCGCCGGGACGGGGGTGCCGACGGGGTCAGCCGCCTCCGGAATAGGGCGGGGGCGGCCGCCTTTCGCCGCGTGGCGGCGGTCATCCGGGGGTGTTCGCGGACTACGTGGGGGAAGGCTGGCCGGCTGCTCCCGGGGCTGCGACCGCGGCGCCCGAGAGCCTGCCCACCCCGGGGCGCAGGCCGAGGTGGCCGAAGTGGCCGAAGGCGCCCCACCCCGCGCGCGACCCATCCGCAGGCTTACGAGGCCGTGCCACCCGACGCCACCGGCTCCCCCTCGGCCCCCTTCGGCCGGCGCCCCACCTGGGTGCGGACCGCGCCGAAGCTGGCGCCGATCACCAGGGCGACGGCGACGGCCTGGACGGCGGTGAGGGCCTGGCTGAGGACGAGGAAGCCGGCGAGGGAGGCGATGGCCGGTTCGAGGCTCATCATGACGGCGAAGGTGGAGGCGGGGAGCCTGCGCAGGGCGATCAGCTCCAGGGTGTAGGGGAGGACCGAGGAGAGCAGGGCGACGCCCGCGCCCAGGGCGAGGGTCACCGGGTCGAGCAGGGCCGTACCGGCCTCGGCCACGCCGAACGGCAGCACCAGCACCGCGGCGACGACCAGCGCCAGCGCCAGCCCGTCGGCCTGTGGGAAGCGGCGGCCCGTACCGGCACTGAACAGGATGTACGCCGCCCAGCACGCGCCCGCGCCGAGTGCGAAGGCGACGCCTGCCAGGTCGAGGCCGCCGAAGCCGCTGCCGCCGAGCAGGAAGACCCCGGCCAGGGCGAGCAGCGCCCACAGGACGTTGATCAGGCGGCGGGAGGCGAGGACGGAGAGGGCGAGCGGGCCGAGCACCTCCAGGGTGACGGCGGGGCCGAGCGGGATGCGGTCGACGGCCTGGTAGAAGAGGGCGTTCATGCCGCCCATGGCCACACCGAAGGCGACGACGGTGCCCCAGTCGGCGCGGGTGTGGCCGCGCAGCGAGGGGCGGCAGACCGCCATCATCACCAGTGCGGCGACGGCCAGCCGGATGGAGACCACGCCGAGCGCGCCCGCCTTCGGCATCAGCGTCACCGCCAGCGCCCCGCCGAACTGCACGGAGAGCCCACCGGCGAGGACCAGCCCGACCGGGCCGAGCGATCCCCCGCCGCCGGCGCCCCGGCCGCCGCGCTTCCTCTCGACGGCTCCGGCCGCCTCCGGCGTGCTGACGGCGGCCCCGGCCGCCACCGTTCCGGCCGCCACCGCGTCCGACCCCTGCCCGCTCACTGGCTGCTCCGCCTTTCGTCCGGACCGGCGCCTCTCCGGTCCCGTTCCGTGCTGTGTCGTTCCGTTGCCTGCCGTGCAGTGCGGCGCTGTGCCGCGGACCGGACGGTCCGCCTGGCCGCTCCGGCCGCTCCGGCCGCTCCGGCCGCGCGCCGTCTCCGCCCACCGCGACGACAGTACGCCGCACTGAACCACCGGGTCCAAAGAATTGCACCGCCCGCTCCCGGCCGAGCCCCGGGACTCGAAGGCGCCTGAGTCGCCCGACGGGCGCCGGAGTGCGCCGCCCCTATAGCCGCGACCACGCACACCCACTCACGCTACGCACCCCCGCGCGCCCCGTGAAATGCCTCCTGCACAGCCGTTATGCTCCGCAGACATGAGCACCGCGCGCACCCGTCGCGACCTGGAACTTCGCCACCTCTGCTGCTTCCTCGCCATCGCCGAGGAGCGGAACGTCACCCGCGCCGCCGCCCGGCTCGGCCTCACCCAGCCCGCCGCCTCCCGCACCCTCGCCACCCTGGAGGCCGCCCTCGGCGTACGCCTGGTCGACCGCTCCACCCACCACCTCGCCCTCACCCCCGAGGGCGAGACCTTCCGGGTGCGGGCCGCCGCGGCCGTCACCGCCTTCGGCGACGCCCTCGACGTCGGCCGCGCCGAGGCCCGCCCGCTCCGCCTCGGCCACTCCTGGTCGGCCGCCGGGCGCTTCACCACCCCGCTGCTGCGCCGCTGGCGCCGCCAGCACCCCGGCATCCCGCTGGAACTCCTCCGCCACGACGACCGCACCGCCGGGCTCGCCGCCGGCTCGACCGACGCGGCACTGCTACGGGGCCCGGTCGAGGCGCCCGGCCTGGTCGCGGTCACCCTCTTCACCGAAGACCGGGTGGCCGCCGTCCCCTCGGACAGCCCGCTCGCCGACCGGCCCGGGCTGTCCCTGGCCGACCTCGCCCCGCACCCGGTCGCCCTCAACCCGGTCTCCGGCACCACCACCTTGGAGCTCTGGCCCGCCACCGCCCGCCCCACCCGCGCCCTGACCGTCGCCAACACCGACGACTGGCTCGCCGTCATCGCCGCCGACCGCGCGGTGGGCGTCACCAGCGCCGCGACCCCCGGCATGCACCCGCACCCCGGCGTCACCTTCGTCCCCCTGACCGACGCGCCCCCACTCCCGGTCAGCCTCGCCTGGCCGGACCGCACCACCCACCCGGCCCTTTCGGCGCTGGTGAGGCTGGCGCAGGAGATCACGGCGGGAGCGTGAACCGGCCAGGCGGCTCGGCGTCAGCCCTCGTGGGGCACCTTCGGGTGGGTGACCGGTACGACGGTGAGGAGGTCGTCCAGTCCCCTGAAGGCGCCGGGGTTGGTGGTGAAGAGGGGGAGATCCTCGGCAGCGGCGATGGCGGCGACCATCAGATCGGCCACCCCTCGGCGCGGCTTCCGTCCCGCGCTGATCACCGCGGCACAGATGCGGCCGTAGACGCGGGCCGCGTCAGCGTCGAAGGGATGGGGTCGAACTCGTTCTCGGCGCGTTGCAGGACGTCGAGCCTGCGGGCGCGTTCGGCGTGTTCGTCGTAACCGATCTGTTCGTCGTCACGACGGACCTGGTGCGGACCGGCGGACAACTCGGCCAGGGTGATGGCGGTGATCGCCATTTCGCCCGGCAGCTCCTCGGGGATCACCCACCTGCGCAGAATCATGATGTTGGTGTCGAGGAGTCCCCGCTCGTACATCGAGCCGTCAGCGGGCATAGGGATCGTCCGGGTGAGTGTCGGCCGTGGTGTCCTGGTCGGCGCGGAACGCGTCGAGATCGATGGCAGGGGCGGTCCTGGACATCGCGGCGAACTCCCGGCGGGAGACGAAGCGGCGGCGCCGCCGCAGAGGGACGAGCTGACCGAACGGGTGTCCGTCACGGGTGACGGTGAACGACTGGCCGCCCTGTATGGCATCCATGATCTCTCGGGACCGGTTACGCAGATCCCGCTGGGTGATCTCGGGCTGAACGCTCATACCGACCAACGTAGCGCCCGGTGCTACCGGGTAGCACCTCCGCGCTTCTTCCACAGGTCATAGGTCCTGCTCGGGCCCACCGCTCTCCAGCCCCTCCGCCAGCACCTCCGCCAGGTGCCTGGGCCGGGCGTCGCTGAGCTGGCTGAGCTGGGTGCGGCAGGAGTAGCCGTCGGTGAGGACGGCGGCGTCGGCGGGGGCGGCGGCCACTGCGGGCAGGAGCTGGTCCTCGGCGCAGGCGACGGAGACCTCGTAATGGCCTTGCTCGAAGCCGAAGTTGCCCGCGAGGCCGCAGCAGCCGCCGGTGAGGGTGCCGGTGAGGCCGGCGCGGTCGCGCAGGGTGCGGTCGGCCTCGGTGTCGAGGACGGCGTGCTGGTGGCAGTGGGTCTGGCCGGTGACGAGGCGGTCCAGGCGGGGCGGCTGGTAGTCGGCGGCGACGAGGGTCTGGGCGAAGGTGCGGACGCGGGCGGCGAGGCGGTGGGCGCGCGGGTCGTCGGGGTTCAGTTCGGGCAGGTCGGTGGCGAGGGCGGCGGCGCAGCTCGGTTCGAGGACGGTGAGCGGGGTGGTGTCGCCCTCGGCGAGGAGCCCTTCGCGTTCGAGGGTGTCGAGGGTGGCGCGCTGGACCTTGCGGGCGGCGTCGAGCTGGCCGGTGGAGACGTAGGTGAGGCCGCAGCAGACGCGGCCCTTCGGGGTCAGCGGCGTCAGTCCGGCGTCGTCCAGGACGCGGCGGGCGGCTCCCTCGACGGAGGGGGTGAGGTGGGTGGTGAAGGTGTCGGGGAAGAGGAGGACGGGGCACCCGTCGCGGCGGCCCGGCGTGGTGCGGGCACGGCGGCGTTCGGCGGGGGTGGCCAGCGGCGGGATGGGGCGCTGGGGGGCGATGCCGGCGAGGTACTTGGCGGCGGCGGCGAGCGGGCCGATCCGGGCGGCGGCGTTGAGCAGCGGGGTGACGGGCGCGGCCAGCCGCAGCCAGCGGGGCAGTCGGCCCAGCGCGTAGTGGGCGCGGGGGCGCAGGCGTCCGTCGTAGTGGTGGTGGAGGAACTCGGCCTTGTACGTGGCCATGTCGACGCCGACCGGACAGTCGCTGCGGCATCCCTTGCAGGAGAGGCAGAGGTCGAGGGCGTCGCGTACCTCGGGCGAGCGCCAGCCGTCGGTGACCAGGCCGCCGCGCTCCCCGGCGAGCATCTCGTGGAGGAGGCGGGCGCGGCCCCGGGTGGAGTGCTCCTCCTCGCCGGTGGCGCGGTAGGACGGGCACATCACGGCGGTGCCGGAGACCGTTTCCGTACGGCACTTGGCGACGCCGACGCAGCGGCGGACGGCGGCGGAGAAGTCGCCGTCGTCGTGCGGGTAGGCGAAGGCGGTCTCGACGGGGGTCTCGGGGAGGACGGTGAAGCGCAGGTCGGCGTCGAGCGGGGCGGGGCGGACGAGGACGCCGGGGTTGAGGGCGCCGTCCGGGTCCCAGACGTCCTTGGCGTCGCCGAAGAGGCGGACCAGGTCGTCGCCGTAGAGGGCGGGGAGGAGTTCGGCCCGGGCCATGCCGTCGCCGTGCTCGCCGGAGAGGGAGCCGCCGTGCCGGACGACGAGCGCGGCCAGCTCCTCGGAGAACCGCCGGAAGCGGCCGACCCCGTCCGGGGTGAGCAGGTCGAAGTCGATACGGACGTGGATGCAGCCGTCGCCGAAGTGTCCGTACGGGGTGCCGCGCAGGCCGTGTTCGGCGAGCAGGGCGCGGAACTCCCGCAGGTACGCGCCGAGCCGGGCGGGCGGGACGGCGCAGTCCTCCCAGCCGGGCCACGCCTCGGAGCCGTCGGGCATCCGGGTGGCGGTGCCGGAGGCGTCCTCGCGGACCCGCCACAGGCGGCGCTGGCCGGCCGGGTCGTCGACGACGAGGCTGTCGGCGGCGTCGGCGGCGCGGGCGATCGCCTCGGCGTTGCCACGGGCCTCGGCGCGGGTCTCGCCGCCGGTCTCCACGAAGAGCCAGGCGCCGCCCCGGGGCAGGCCGCGCGGGTCGGGGACGAGGTCGGCGGCCATGCCCTCGACGGTGAGCGGGGCGTACGGGAGGAGCCCGGCGGCGGCTTCGGCGGCGGCCGACTCGTCGGCGTAGCCGAGGACGGCGAGGGCGCGGGCGGCCGGGGAGGGGACCAGGCGGACGGTGGCCTCGGTGACGAGGCCGAGGGTGCCCTCGGTGCCGCAGAAGAAGCGGGGCAGGTCGGCGCCGCGTTCGGGGAGCAGGGCGTCCAGGGCGTAGCCGGAGATGCGGCGGGGCAGTTCGGGGTAGCCGGTGCGGAGCAGGGCGAGGTGGCCGTGGACGAGGTCGCGGAGTCCGGCGGGGGCGCCGGTCCAGTCGCCGGGGGCGAGGTGGTGGGCGGCGCCCCGGTAGGTGCGGACGTCGAGGGCCTGGACGTTGTCGGCGGTGGTGCCCCAGGCGACGGAGTGGGAGCCGCAGGAGTTGTTGCCGATCATGCCGCCGAGGGTGCAGCGGTTGTGCGTGGAGGGGTCGGGGCCGAAGGTGAGGCCGTGCCCGGCGGCGGCGTCGCGGAGCCGGTCGAGGATCAGGCCGGGCTGGACGCGGGCGGTGCGGGCCTGGGGGTCGAGGGCGAGCAGGCCGTTCATGTGCCGGGTGAAGTCGAGGACGACGCCGGTGCCGGTGGCCTGCCCCGCGATCGAGGTCCCCGCGCCCCGCGCGACCACCGGCACGCCGTGCGCCCGGCAGACCGCGAGGGCGGCGGCCACGTCGTCGGCGTCGCGCGGCGCGACCGTCCCGAGCGGCACGCGCCGGTAGTTGGAGGCGTCCATGGTGGTCAGGGCGCGAGCGGTGACCGAGAAGTCGACCTCCCCCGCGACCTCGGCGGCCAGAGCACGAGCGAGGTCGGCGCGGAGAACCTGTTCAGCGGTGGTGGCGTGCGGCATGGGCGGTTCCTCGGTCGTCGGCCTGCGCGGCGGGCGGGGCCGGGAAGCTCCCCGCCGGCTGCCCGGAGGGCCGCCCGCCGTCGCCTACGAAACCACCGTACGCACCGTCCGGGCGTACGGCCGTGACGCGCGAGCCGCGCCGATTCAGTCCCGGGCGGCCACCGAGGTGACGAAGCCGCTCCACGCGGCGCGGCTGACACCGAGGAGCGGGCCGTCGGACTGCTTCGAGTCACGGACCAGAACGGCGGACGGGAGGGGGGCGACCTCCACGCATTCGCCGCCCCCCGTGCCGCTGTAGCTGCTCTTGAACCACGCCGCACTCACGGCCCGGGAATCCACGACGCTCATGGCTCTCCTGTCAGCTGCGAGACGAGATCGAGGTGACGAAACCGCTCCAGGCGGCGCGGCTGACGCCGAGAAGTGGACCGTCGGACTGCTTCGAGTCACGGACCAGAACGGCGGAGGGGACAGGCGCGATCTCCACGCACTCGCCGCCCCCGGAACCGCTGTAACTGCTCTTGAACCACGCAAGACTGTCGGCAGCTCGGGCATCTGCGGCGTTCATAGCTCTCCCAGCGTTTTTTCGATGAGGACCAACGACTCTCGCGGGCTGAGAGCCTGACTCCGAATGATTCCATAGCGAGCTGCGGCCAGTTGAGCCTCCTGGCGCCCGGTCACGAGATGACTCTTGTCCTGGACTTCGGTGTAGACGAACTGCCGACCGTCCTTCTGAGTGATCAGGGTGAAGGGGCCATCCACACCCGCGTTGTCCTCACGATCGAACGGAAAGACCTGGATCTCCACGTTCGGTTTGCGGCCCAGCAGCAGAAGATGCTCCAACTGCCCGCGCTTGACCTCAGCACCGCCGTAGTTCCTGTGCACCAAGGCTTCGTCCAGCACGAAGCTGAGAAGCGGGGCAGGCCAGCGGTCGAAAATCTCCTGGCGGACCAGCCTTGCGGCTACCCGGGACTCAACAGTCTCCGGCTTCAGCAGCGGTCGCCGCATTTCAAGGACGGCGCGTGTGTAGCCCTCGGTCTGGAGCAACCCGTGCAGTACATGCATTCCGTACGAGCACAGCTCCACCGCCTGCCTTTCCAGCCCCGCCGCGTCCCGGAAGAACGGCGGATAGTGCGCCTTGGCCAACTCCTCCTCCCACGTCAGCAGCGTGCCGCCCGCGTCCAGGATGTGGTCCGCCTTCTTGATGAGCGCAGGCTGGGGGATCCGTCGCCCCTGCTCGAAGGAGGCGACCGACTGCGGGGCGTAGCCCACGAGGTCGCCGAACTGCGTCCGGTCCAGCCCCGCTCGTTCACGCAGCAGCTTCAACTGCTTGCCGAAGGCGATCACGACACCGGAACTCGGTTCGTCGCCCGCAGGTTCGTCCGACCCTCGCCCGACCTCGGCGCCTTCGTCCTCCGCCACCGTCATGGCCCTCACCGTCCCTCGCCCGCTCCGCGCACATACCGGGGTCGCACGGCCGCACTTCAGCGGCCCGCACCCCGGGGATCACCAAGCGTCACGCTAGGCCACAGCGGGTCACCATGGGGCCCGGTTCGACGGATTCCCCCCGTCGCGCACCACCGGGCGACCCCGGCGCACCACGGGCGCACGGCGAGGCGCCCCCGGCCGCCTCACAGTTTGCCGCCGCCCAAGCATGCTCGTGACCGACGTCACATCACTGAGTGCATACAGAACCCACCGCCACGGTCCGAAAAACCGCCATACAGCGGAATTGATCATTCGCGAACCGTCACGGCTCGGACTTCACCGCTCAAGATCTTCCCAAATCGCACACGAACTCTCTTATAGTTGCCGCGAGTTACGGGGAGTCAGTCATTCCGGACAGCGTCGGACGCTGCCCGGGCGGCCGTCGCGCCCCGCGACCGTACGACCGCTTCCGTACCGGCCCAGGGCGCTGACCACGCCTCCGGCCGCCGCCCCCACGCGTCCATGAGGACCCGATTGATGACAGCGACCACCCCCCTCGCGCGTTCGGGGACGGAGCGGTTGCCGCTTCGTCCCGTCGTGCGGGCCCTGCTCGTCTCCGTACTCGTCACCGGGGTGCTCGGCACCGCCTTCGTCCTCTCCGCGCCGCCGTCCGTACGGGTGCCACTGGCCTGGTGCGCCGCCGCCGGGGCCCTGCTGCTCTGCGTGGCCGCGGTGACCGTCGCCCGGTTCGTCCAGATCGACGAGCGGCTGCGGGAGCGGCTCGACTCGCTCGGCGAGGAGGTCGCCCGGGGCGACCGGGAGCGGGTCCGCCTCACCGGCGAGAACACCCGCCTGACCGAGGAGCGGCGCCGCGCGCTGGCCGAACGGGACGCCGCGCTGGCCTCGTTCGCCAACGCCGCCGGGCGCATGCAGGCGCTGGCCACCGGGATGCTCGCCGACCTGCGGGCCATGCAGGAACGCCACAGCGACGAGGACGTCCTCGCCGACCTCTTCCACCTCGACCACCGGACCGCGCAGGCGGGCCGCCTCGCCGACTCCGTCGCCGTCCTCTCCGGCGCCCGCTCGGGCCGCCGCTGGGCCCGCCCGATCGTCATGGAGTCGATCCTGCGCGGCGCCCTCGGCCGGGTCAACGGCTACCAGCGGGTGCGCACCCACGCCGCCACCGAGGTCTTCGTCGCCGGGCACGCCGCCGAGGGCGTCATGCACGTGCTGGCCGAACTCCTCGACAACGCCACGACGTTCTCGCCGCCCAACGCCGAGGTCCACGTCTACGTGGAGGAGGTCCCGGCCGGGCTCATCGTCTCGGTCGAGGACAGCGGGCTGGTCATGAGCGAGGTGCAGCTGCGCCGTGCCGAGTCCGCCGTCTCCGGCACCACCGACCTCGCCGGTCTCTCCGGCACCCGCCTCGGCCTCGCCGTCGTCGGCCGCCTCGCCCGCAAACACGGGTTGACCGTCTCCTTCCGGCCCTCCGCGCGCGGCGGCACCGGTGTGCTGGTGCTGCTCCCGCAGGACCTCCTCTCCCGCCCGTCGAGCGCGACCGGCCCCAGCGCCCCGGCGCACGCCGCCTCCCCCCAGGCCCGGGAACACCCGCTCGCCGCGCTCCCCGTCACCCCGGCGGCGGACGCGACGCCCGCAGCAGACCCCGCGCCCGCCGCCGAGGCCGAGACCGCCGCCGAGGCCGAGACCGCGGTCCTCCCGGCGACGCCCGGCACCGAGGACGCGGCCGACTCCGCCGCCGCCCCGGCCGGTGAGCCCGACCCGTACGACTCCGGCGCCTTCCGGGCCGTGCCGTACGACCCGGCGGCCTACCGGGAGGACCGCGAGGACGGCCCCGGCTCCCACACCCGCCCGGCCGCCGACGCGCCGCCCGCCGAGACCCCCGACGGCCACGCCCGCACCCCGCTGCCCACCCGCCGCGAGCCCCGCTCGGGCCGGGCGGCGACCGAGGCGCGGCCCCGTACCGACTCCCCCTCATCGGCCACCGGCACCACCCCCGGGGCCACCGGGTCCGGCCCCGCCGGACTCCCCAAGCGGCGGCGCGGCCAGACCCTGGCGGCGGCTCACCCGGAGGGGGCCCCGGCCTCCCCCGGAGCCGCCCCCGCCCCGGTCGACGCCCGACTGCGGGCTGCCCGGTTCAGCAGCTTCCGCAACGCCGTCCGCCCGACCGAACCGACCCCGGAAGGCAATGAGTCCCCATGACCGGCACCACCACCGACGAGAAGCTCAACTGGCTGCTGGAGAAGCTCCTTGAGCGCACCCCCGGCGCCCGCCACGCCCTCGTCCTCTCCCGCGACGGCCTCAAGCTGTGCCGTACGCCCGAACTCTCCGTCGACCAGGCCGACCAGCTCGCCGCGATCGCCGCGGGCATCCAGAGCCTGTCGCACGGCGCCTCCGTGGAGTTCGGCGACGGCTCCGGCGGGGTCCGGTCGGCGATGGCCGAGTTCTACGGCGGGGTGCTGTTCATCGTGGAGGCCGGTGACGGCGCGCACCTCGCGGTCGTCGCCGACGAGGACGGCGACCCGGGCCTGGTCGGGCACAACATGAGCGAACTGGTGGAGCAGCTCGGGGAGCACCTGGCCGCCGAGCCCCGCGCCACCGAGGCGCCCGCCTGATGGGCAGGCCGGGCCGCGACGACGCCCCCGACCGGCTGTTCACCCTGACCGGTGGCCGCAGCCGCGCCGGATCGGACGCCTTCGACCTGGTGACGCTGGTGGTGACGGAGAGCGAGCCGACCGCGGGCATGCAGTCCGAGCACGCGGCGATCCTGCGCACCTGCCGCCGGCCCACGGCGGTCGTCGAGCTCGCGGCCGACCTCCAGCTGCCCGTCTCGATCGTGCGGGTCCTGCTCACCGACCTGCTCGACCAGGGCCGGATCAGCGCCCGCCACCCCCGTTCCGCCCCGACCCCCGGCGCGGTGGACCCCGACCTTCTGGAGCAGGTGCTCGTTGGACTCCGCAATCTCTGAAGCGACCGCGGGCCCGGCCGCCTCCGCTGCGCCCGAGCGCACGGCCCTCGCCCGTACCGCCGACAACGGACTGAAGATCGTCGTGGTCGGCGGGTTCGGCGTCGGCAAGACCACACTGGTCCGCTCGGTCAGCGAGATCCGTCCCCTCAACACCGAGGAGACGATGACCCGCGCGGGCGAGGACGTCGACGACAGGGCCGGTGTCGCGGGCAAGTCGGCGACCACCGTCGCCTTCGACTTCGGCCGCATCACCCTCGACGCCCGCAACGTCCTCTACCTCTTCGGCGCCCCCGGCCAGGAGCGGTTCTGGTTCCTGTGGGACCGGCTCTTCTCCGGCACGCTCGGCGCCGTCGTCCTCGTCGACACCCGGCGCATCGCCGACTCCTGGTACGCGATCGACCGGCTGGAGCACCACGGCACGCCGTTCATCGTGGCCTGCAACGACTTCGGCGGGCCGCGTCACCGCGAGGCCGACGTCCGCGAGGCCCTCGACCTGCACCCGCGCGTCCCCCTCGTCCACTGCGACGCCCGCTCCCGCGACTCCTCCCGGGACGTGCTGATCGCCCTGGTGGAGCACCTGCGGACGCTGTACGCCCCGGGCGCGCGCCCCACCGCCCCGGCACAGGAGGCCGTATCGTGACCCCCGCCCACACCCCGTCGGCCGCCACCGGCGCCGCCGGCAGCACCGCCGCCGAGCCCGGCCCGACGGCCGGGGCGGCGCCCGCCGCCGGCGGCTGCCCCGTCGCAGCCGACGCCGTGCTGGCTCATATACACCTCTGACGCGGCCGACGAAAGTACAAGGGTAGAAGTCGGGGGTAGCCGGTGGATGCAA
>NZ_JBHXJE010000017.1:0-113241 GCF_042723275.1 Streptomyces sp. NPDC058373
GTGAGGAGCCCCGCACCGGCGACGTGCCCGGTGCGGGGCTCCTCACTGCGCGGGTCGGGCGACGCCCCGCTACGCGTAGGCCGGGGTCCGGTGCGTGACGTACGCCAGCGTCCCCAGCAGCAGCCGTGCCTCCGGCGGCCGCCCCGAGGACGCCGCGCCGGGGGAGCGGAGCCAGCGCACCGGACCGAGCCCGGCCCGGTCCGAGGGCGGCGCCGTGATGTGCGTACCGGGGCCCAGGCAGCGCAGGTCGAGATCGGCGTCGTCCCAGCCCATCCGGTACAGCAGCCCCGGCAGGGCGCGGGCGGAGCCGGGGGCGACGAAGAACTGGGCGCGCCCCTCCGGTGTGAGGGTGACCGGGCCGAGCGGCAGTCCCATGCGCTCCAGGCGGACCAGGGCGCGGCGTCCCGCGCGCTCCGCCACGTCGAGGATGTCGAAGGCGCCGCCGACCGGGAGCATCATCGCCGCCCCGCCGTACGGGGCCCAGAGCCGCGCCGCGCTCTCCGCCGCGGTGCCCGCGGCGACGCGCCGTCCGCGGTCGAGAGGGTGGGCGCCCGGTGCGGCGCAGTCGTCCGTACCGCACGAGCAGCCGTCCGCCGTGGCGCGGGCGCCGGGCACCACGTCCCAGCCCCAGCGGCCGCTCAGTTCTGCCAGCGCGAGGCGGTCCGCGGTGCGTCCGCGTCGCCGGGTGCCGGACCGGATGTCCCGGATACCGCCGATCGTGAAACCCATGCCCCCTCCAACGGGTCCGCGCAGTGCCGGTTACGTGGCGGAGTCGACCGGTCACGGGGCGCACCCCCGATCGGGGGGTGGTGTGCGGGGTGACGTTCCACGGTGCCGGGGGTGGTGCGCGGCGCGTCGCGCGCCCCCTGGTGCGTCTCCACTCCTGTTTCAGCCGCTCGTGTCCAGTCAAGCGCGGGTGGCGGGGCGGGAGCCCGGAAGAGGGGGTGGCGAATGGTGGCGTTTCCCCGGGACCGGCCCCCGGAGAGGTGAGCGGGGCGTTACTTTCGGTACACAAGCTCACGCGTTCGTGTACGCGAGGGCGTGCCGCAGCTGCTTCGACCCCGTGTTCGAAGGGTGACCGCCGCTCCTGAGGGCGCCACCGCGCGCGGCACATCGGCTGGTGCCCGGCGCTCCCACACGCCGGGCGGTGCGAGGAGACGGGGGCGTTCCGGTGAACGGCGACGACGACATCAGCGCGGTGCACGCGGAGAAGCGCCCGAACGAGCTGCTCAGCTCCTGGTTCGTGCGCAGCGGCTGGTCCAAGGGCGAGCTGGCCCGTCAGGTCAACCGCCGAGCGCGCCAGCTCGGCGCCGCGCACGTCTCCACCGACACCTCCCGGGTGCGCCGCTGGCTCGACGGCGAGCAGCCCCGCGAGCCCATCCCGCGCATCCTCTCCGACCTCTTCTCGGAGCGGTTCGGCTGCGTCGTCGCCGTCGAGGGCCTGGGGCTGCGCCCCCAGCACCAGACGCCCTCCGCCGCCGGCGTCGACCTGCCGTGGACCGGACCGCAGACGATCGCGCACCTCAGCGAGTTCTCCCGCAGCGACCTGATGCTGGCCCGCCGGGGCTTCCTCGGCACCTCCCTCACCGTCGCCGCCGGGGCCTCCCTCATCGAGCCCATGCAGCGCTGGCTCGTCCCCACCCCGCAGACCTCACTCACCACCGACGGCCCCCACCGCGTCGCCGACCGCCGCCGCGGGCCCCGGCTCTCCGCCCCCGAACTGGACCTGCTGGAATCCACCATCCAGATGTTCCGCCGCTGGGACGCCCAGTGCGGCGGAGGGCTGCGGCGCAAGGCGGTTGTCGGCCAGCTCCACGAGGTCACCGAGCTGCTCCAGGAACCGCACCCCGCCGAGACCACCCGCCGCCTCTACCGCGTCGCCGCCGAGCTCGCGGAACTGGCCGGCTGGATGAGCTACGACGTCGGGCTCCAGCCCACTGCCCAGAAGTACTTCGTGCTGGCCCTGCACGCCGCGAAGGAGGCCGGGGACAAGCCGCTCGGCTCGTACATCCTGTCGCACATGAGCCGGCAGATGATCCACCTCGGCCGGCCCGACGACGCCCTGGAACTGGTCCACCTAGCCCAGTACGGCAGCCGCGACTGCGCGGGCCCGCGGACCCAGTCCATGCTGTATGCGATGGAGGCCCGCGCCCACGCCTCGCTCGGCAACCCGGGCAAGTGCAAGCGGGCCGCCCGGATGGCCGAGGCGACCTTCGCGGAACTGGAGGACGCCACCGAGCCGGAGCCGACCTGGATCCACTTCTTCACCGAGGCCGAACTCAGCAGCGAGAACGCCCACTCCTACCGCGACCTCGCCTACGCCGCGGGCGGCAGCACCCTCTACGCCAACCTCTCCGCCCAGGGCATGCGCCAGGCCGTCGACCTCTTCCGCGCCGACAGCCTCTACCAGCGTTCGTACGCACTGAACCTCATCGGCATGGCCTCCGTGCACCTGCTGCGCGACGAACTCGCCGACTCCACCGTCTGCGCCGAGGAGGCCGCGCACCTGGCGGCGAAGGTCCGCTCCGAGCGGGTCAACACACGGCTCCGCAAGACCGTCGACAGGGTGATGCGCCAGTACCCCGGCCGCAGCGAGACCGCCGAGCTCGCCGAGCTGCTCGCCCACCACCTGCCAGAGGCCGCGCAGGCGGTCTGACCCGCCGCGCGCCTCCCCCGGCCACCGGCCGCGGCCGACCGTCTCGAGACCGCCCGACGAGGCTCCCCGAGCCAGGCCGAGCGGACGGCGGCCGCGGCCGGGCGTTCATGCACGCGTAACACGGCTCGCGCCTTCGTCACTGGCGCGAAACAACGAGGCGCATCGGCCGAAACCGCGCTGCGTCAGTCTCCTCAGCACAGTCGGCCCGACGTTCCAGGCATCCGCGAGGGCCGTTCCGATCTGCAAGGAGACACTGGCCTTGAACGGTGCAGATACCGCATTCGTACTGATCAGTGCCGCGCTCGTCATGTTGATGACGCCCGGCCTGGCGTTCTTCTACGGCGGCATGGTGCGGGTCAAGAGCGCCCTCAACATGCTCATGATGTCGCTGATCTCGATGGGCATCGTCGCCATCCTGTGGGTCCTCTACGGGTACTCGCTCACCTTCGGCGGCGACATCGGCGGCGGCCTCCTCGGCAACTTCGACCACATCGGCCTCAAGGGCATCGACCCCACCACCCTCACCGGTGGTGACGAGGGCATCCCGGTCCTCGCCTTCGCCCTCTTCCAGCTGATGTTCGCCACCCTCACCCCCGCCCTGATGAGCGGCGCCCTCGCGGACCGTGTGAAGTTCAGCGCCTGGGCCCTGTTCATCGCCCTCTGGGTCACCGTGGTGTACTTCCCGGTCGCCCACTGGGTCTGGCAGGAGGACGGCTGGCTCTACCAGCTCGACGTGATCGACTTCGCGGGCGGTACGGCGGTCCACATCAACGCCGGTGTCGGCGCCCTCGCCGCGGTCCTCGTCGTCGGCAAGCGCATCGGCTTCAAGAAGGACCCGATGCGGCCGCACAACCTGCCGCTGGTCGTCCTCGGCGCCGCCCTCCTGTGGTTCGGCTGGTTCGGCTTCAACGCCGGCTCCGCCCTCGCCGCCGACGGCACCGCCGCCAACATGGCCTTCAACACGCAGGTCGCCACCGGCGCCGCGATGCTCGGCTGGCTGATCTACGAGCGCGTCCGCCACGGAGCGTTCACCACGCTCGGCGCCGCCTCCGGCGCCATCGCGGGCCTCGTCGCGATCACCCCGTCCGGCGCCCACGTCAACGCCTTCGGAGCCATCCTCATCGGCCTCGTCGCCGGCGCCCTCTGCTCCTGGGCCGTCAGCCTCAAGTACAAGCTCGGCTACGACGACTCGCTGGACGTCGTCGGCGTCCACCTGGTCGGCGGCGTCATCGGCACCCTGCTCGTCGGCGTCCTCGCCGTCGACGGCGTCGGCGGCCTCGGCCAGCTCGGCAAGCAGGCGATCGGCGCCTTCGCCACCATGGCCTTCTCCTTCACCGTCTCCTGGCTGCTCGCCAAGTTCGTCGACGTGACCATCGGCTTCCGGGCCCCCGAGGACGACGAGGTCGGCGGCGTCGACCAGGCCTACCACGCGGAGAGCGCGTACGACTTCACCGCCGTCGGGGCCTCCCTGACCAGCGGTAACCTCCCCAAGGCCGACGCTGCCCCGGCCGCCCCGAACTCGAAGGTGGACGCATGAAGCTCATCACCGCGGTCGTCAAGCCGCACCGGCTCGACGAGATCAAGGACGCCCTCCAGGCCTTCGGCGTCCACGGGCTGACGGTCACCGAGGCCAGCGGCTACGGCCGGCAGCGCGGCCACACCGAGGTCTACCGCGGCGCCGAGTACACCGTCGACCTGGTCCCCAAGATCCGCATCGAGGTCCTGGTCGAGGACGACGACGCCGAACAGCTCATCGAGGTCGTCGTCACGGCCGCCCGCACCGGCAAGATCGGTGACGGCAAGGTGTGGAGCCTGCCCGTGGACACCGCGGTCCGGGTCCGCACCGGCGAGCGCGGACCCGACGCGCTCTGACCACACACGAGGAACGGAGTCGCCGGGTGACGAGCACGGACGTGAGTACGGCAGCGGAAGACTCGGGACCCGGCGGTTATGCGGCGGCCCGGCTGAGCCTCCTCCAGCAGGAGGCCCGGCCCGGGCCGCCGCGCCGTAAGGCCCTCTCCGCCCTGACCGACGACTGGCTGAACGGCCTGTTCACCGCCGCCGCGGGCGGCATGCGGGGCGTCGCCCTGGTCGCCGTCGGCGGCTACGGCCGTGGGGAACTCTCCCCCCGCAGCGACCTCGACCTCCTTCTCCTGCACGACGGCAGCGCCTCGTCGGCCGAGATCGCCCGGCTCGCCGACCGCATCTGGTACCCGGTCTGGGACCTCGGCCTCGACCTCGACCACGCCGTCCGCACCCCCGCCGAGGCCCGGAAGACGGCCGCCGACGACCTCAAGGTCCAGCTCGGCCTGCTCGACGCCCGCCACCTCGCGGGCGACCTCGGCACCACCGCCGGCCTGCGGACCACGGTCCTCGCCGACTGGCGCAACCAGGCCCCCAAACGCCTCCCGCACCTGCGCGAACTCTGCGAGGAGCGCGCCGAACGGGCAGGCGAACTCCAGTACCTCCTCGAACCCGACCTCAAGGAGGCCCGTGGCGGCCTCCGCGACGCCACCGCGCTGCGCGCCGTCGCCGCCTCCTGGCTCGCCGACGCGCCCCGCGAAGGGCTCGACGACGCCCGGCGCCGCCTCCTCGACGTCCGCGACGCCCTCCACCTCACCACCGGACGCTCCACCGACCGCCTCGCCCTCCAGGAACAGGACCAGGTCGCCGCCGCCCTCGGCCTCCTCGACGCCGACACCCTCCTGCGCCAGGTCTACGAGGCCGCCCGCACCCTCTCCTACGCCGGCGACGTCACCTGGCGCGAGGTGGGCCGCGTCCTGCGCTCCCGCTCCGTACGGCCCCGGCTCCGGGCCATTCTTCCCGGCAAGCCTCCCGTCGACCGCAGCCCGCTCGCCGAGGGCGTCGTCGAGCAGGACGGCGAGGTCGGCCTCGCCCGCGCCGCCCGCCCCGAACGCGACCCCGTCCTGCCGCTGCGCGCCGCTGCCGCGGCCGCCCAGGCCGGGCTGCCGCTCTCCCTGCCCACGGTGCGCCGACTCGCCGCCACCACCCGGCCGCTGCCGACGCCCTGGCCCGCCGAGGCCCGGGACCAGCTCGTCACCCTGCTCGGCGCCGGACGCTCCACCGTGCCCGTCTGGGAGGCGCTGGAGGCGGAGGGGCTCGTCACCCGGCTCCTGCCCGACTGGGAACGCGTCCGCTGCCGCCCGCAGCGCAACGCCGTCCACACCTGGACCGTCGACCGGCACCTGGTGGAGACCGCCGTCCGCGCCGCCTCCCTGACCCGCCGGGTCAGCCGCCCCGACCTGCTCCTGGTCGCGGCGCTGCTGCACGACATCGGCAAAGGCTGGCCCGGCGACCACTCGGTGGCCGGGGAGATCATCACCCGCGACGTGGCGGGGCGGCTCGGCTTCGACCGGCACGACACCGCCGTCCTCGCCACCCTCGTCCGCCACCACCTGCTGCTGGTGGAGACCGCCACCCGCCGCGACCTCGACGACCCCGCCACGGTGCGCTCCGTCGCCGACGCCGTCGGCAGCCAGACCACCCTGGAACTCCTGCACGCCCTCACCGAGGCCGACGCCCTCGCCACGGGGCCCGCCGCGTGGTCCGCCTGGCGCGACTCGCTCGTCACCGACCTCGTGGGCCGCGTCGGCGCGGCCCTCGCGGGGGAGGAGCCGGAGGAGCCCGCCGCCCCGGCGCCCACCGCGGAGCAGGAGCGGCTCGCCGTCGAGGCGTACCGCACCCGCAGGCCCGTCCTCGCCCTCCGCGCCCACGCCGAGGCGCTGCCCCGCGACGGGGCGGGCGACGCCGCGGACGGGGCGGACACCGCGCAGGAGCCCCTCGGTGTCGAACTCGTCATCGCCCTGCCGGCCCGTCCCGCGCAGGGCGCCCGGGACAGCTACGCGGTCGGTGTGCTGCCCGCCGTCGCCGGGGTGCTCGCCATGCACCGCCTCACGGTGCGCACCGCGGAACTGAGCGCCGTCAGCCTGCCTCGCGGCCTCGACGGCGCGCCGCGGGCCGCCCCCGCCACGGCCGCCGACGACCCGTCCGGCGTCCTGCTGCTCAACTGGCGCGTCGCCGCCGAGTACGGCTCCCTCCCGCAGTCCGCCCGGCTCCGCGCCGACCTGGTCCGCGCCCTCGACGGGTCGCTCGACATCCGGGCGCGCCTCGCCGAACGCGACGCCGCCTACCCGCGCCGCCGCGGCATCACCGCCCCGCCGCCCCGGGTACGCGTCGCCCCCGCCGCCTCCCGGCACGCCACCGTCATCGAGGTACGCGCCCAGGACGCGCCGGGCCTGCTCCACCGCATCGGCCAGGCTCTGGAGAGCGACGGCGTTCGCGTCCGCAGCGCCCACGTGAGCACCCTCGGCGCCAACGCCGTGGACGCGTTCTACGTCACGGACGCCGGGGGGAGGCCGTTGTCGGAGGAGGAGGCGGGGCGGGTGGTGAAGAGGCTCGAGGAGACGTTGCGGGGGTGACGGGGCGGGGCGGGGGCTCGGGGCGGGCCCGCGAGGTCCGTTGCACGGTCCGGTACGAGGCGCTGCGCGCCGGTACCCCTTACGGTGCCGCCCCAGCTCGGTGCGGGGCGCGCCCCGCACGGGGCGGGTAGGGGGCGCTGCGCGACGGTGCCGCTTACGGCGGTGCTCCGTCCGGCTGTGGCGGGGGATGCTTCGCTCTGCCCAGGCCCGCCCCGCGCTACGCAGGTACGGGGCGCTGAGCGACAGCGCCGCTTACCGTGCCGCCCGCCCCGTGCGCGGGGCGCCCGCGGAGTGCCCCGCGCACCGTACGCTGCGCCCCCGGCCCCGTGCACCGCTTCAGGCTGCGGGACGACGCACTTGCCGGGGCGGATACCCTGTACAACGACCCACCCTGCCCCCGACCCCCGAGGACCGACGAGCGCCGTGTTCGACACCCTCTCCGATCGCCTTGCAGCGACATTCAAGAGCCTCCGCGGCAAGGGGCGCCTGTCCGAGGCGGACATCGACGCCACCGCACGCGAGATCCGCATCGCACTCCTGGAGGCGGATGTCGCGCTGCCCGTGGTGCGCGCCTTCATCAAGCAGGTCAAGGAGCGGGCTCTCGGCGAAGAGGTCTCCAAGGCGCTGAACCCGGCGCAGCAGATCATCAAGATCGTCAACGAGGAGCTGGTCGGCATCCTCGGTGGCGAGACGCGCCGCCTGCGCTTCGCCAAGCAGCCGCCCACCGTGATCATGCTCGCGGGTCTGCAGGGTGCCGGTAAGACGACGCTCGCCGGAAAGCTCGGCAAGTGGCTCCAGGGCCAGGGGCACGCGCCCCTCCTCGTCGCCGCCGACCTGCAGCGCCCCAACGCCGTCAACCAGCTCTCGGTCGTCGCCGAGCGCGCCGGTGTCGGTATCTTCGCCCCGGAGCCGGGCAACGGCGTGGGCGACCCGGTCCAGGTCGCCAAGGACTCCATCGCCCACGCGCGCACCAAGCAGTACGACGTGGTCGTGGTCGACACCGCGGGCCGCCTCGGTATCGACCAGGAGCTGATGCAGCAGGCCGCGGACATCCGCGACGCCGTCCAGCCCGACGAGGTCCTCTTCGTCGTCGACGCCATGATCGGTCAGGACGCGGTCAACACCGCCGAGGCCTTCCGCGACGGCGTCGGCTTCGACGGTGTGGTCCTCTCCAAGCTCGACGGCGACGCCCGCGGTGGTGCGGCGCTCTCCATCGCGCACGTCACCGGCAAGCAGATCATGTTCGCCTCCAACGGCGAGAAGCTTGAGGACTTCGACGCGTTCCACCCGGACCGCATGGCCTCCCGCATTCTCGACATGGGCGACATGCTCACCCTGATCGAGCAGGCCGAGAAGACCTTCAGCCAGCAAGAGGCCGAAGACATGGCCCGCAAGCTCCAGAAGGGACCCAAGGAGTTCACGCTCGACGACTTCCTGGCCCAGATGGAGCAGGTCAGGAAGATGGGCTCGATCTCGAAGCTGCTCGGGATGCTCCCGGGCATGGGCCAGGTCAAGGACCAGATCAGCAACCTCGACGAGCGGGACGTCGACCGCACCGCCGCCATCATCAAGTCGATGACGCCGGCCGAGCGCGCCGAGCCGACGCTCATCAACGGCTCCCGCCGTGCCCGTATCGCCAAGGGTTCCGGTGTCGACGTCAGCGCCGTCAAGAACCTCGTGGAGCGCTTCTTCGAGGCACGGAAGATGATGTCGCGCATGGCGCAGGGCGGCGGCATGCCCGGGATGCCGGGCATGCCCGGCTCGGGCGGCGGCCCCGGCCGCCAGAAGAAGAAGCAGAAGCAGGCCAAGGGCAAGCGCAAGAGTGGCAACCCGATGAAGCGCAAGGCCGAGGAAGAGGCCGCAGCGGCCCGCCGCGAACAGGGCGCCCAGGAGGGCAGCCCGTTCGGCCTTCCCGGCGGCCAGCCCGGCAAGGACTTCGAGCTGCCGGACGAGTTCAAGAAGTTCATGGGCTGAGATGGTTCGCCTGCGCCGGCCTGAGGGCTGGAGCGCGGGTCGAGGAGGGGCGCACGTCTTCGGGCGTGCGCCCCTTTCGCGTTTTCCGCCTGGTGCGTGGTGACGGGCGGAGCGCCTGCGGGGCGGGGCGTGAGGCGGCTCCGTCGGGGCTCGGCTGCTGGGCGTTACGGGGCGGGCGACCTGCGGTGATGTGATTGACGGGGCGCGCCCCGTACGGGGCGTTGCGGGGCGGGCGGCGTGGCGCTTCGGACGGCGCGGCCGGGGTGACGTTCCGTGCGGGGCGCGCGTGGCGTTGAGCGCCCCGTACGCACCGCGCGGCCGCCCAGTGCCCGCGCCCCGCACCGGGCGCGGCGCGCGCTCCGTCACCCGCGCCCCGCCCCGCGCCGAAGCCCGCCGGGGCCCCGTCGAGGAGGATCACCCGCCTGACAGGCCCCTCGCGCATTGGGGTGATATGCGGACTAATGTCGGCCGCACCCGGCGTCGGCGTGAAGGAGATGCGAGTGACCAGCCCCGTCCCGCCGCGCGACCGCACCGACAAACCCTGGCGCTCGGAGGGGGCCCCGGAGCCCGACCCGCCCAAGGAGCGCGGCCGGATGCCGGGCGGCTGGTGGAGGCTCCTGCTCACCGCGCTCCTGGTCTTCGTCATCGCCAACCTGGTGCTCTCCTTCTTCGACCAGGGCGACGACACCACGATCTCGTACACCGAGTTCAGCCGGCAGGTCGGCGACAACAACGTCGCCAGGATCTACGCCAAGGGCGACGCCATCCAGGGCGAGCTGAAGAAGTCCCAGCCCCGCCCGGGGGACGACGACGCCGACGACGGCGAGGGCGACTACAAGACCTTCACCACGCAGCGCCCCTCGTTCGCCGACGACGGCCTCTGGACGGAACTCGACCGGCACAAGGTCACGGTCACCGCCGAGCCGGTCGTCGCCGAACGCAGCCTCTTCTCCAACCTCCTGATCTCCCTCGCGCCGATGTTGCTCCTCGTCGCGCTCTGGGTCTTCATCGCGCGCCGCATGAGTGCCGGGCTCAGCGGGGGAGGGGGCATGCTCGGCCGGAAGCCGCCTCCCAAGCCCGTGGAACTGGAGGAGGGGCGGCGGACCACTTTCGCCGACGTCGCCGGTATCGACGAGGTGGAGGAGGAGCTCAACGACATCGTCGACTTCCTCAAACACCCCGACGCCTACCGCGCCATGGGCGCGAAGATGCCCCGCGGCGTCCTGCTGACCGGCCCGCCCGGTACGGGCAAGACGCTGCTGGCCCGCGCCGTCGCGGGCGAGGCCGACGTCCCGTTCTTCTCCGCCTCGGCCTCCGAGTTCATCGAGATGATCGTCGGCGTCGGCGCCGGGCGGGTCCGGGAGCTCTTCGCCGAGGCCCGGAAAGTGGCACCGTCGATCATCTTCATCGACGAGATCGACACCATCGGCCGCGCCCGGGGCGGGGGCTCGGGCATGGGCGGCCACGACGAACGCGAGCAGACCCTCAACCAGATCCTCACCGAGATGGACGGCTTCTCCGGCTCCGAGGGCGTCATCGTGATAGCCGCGACCAACCGCGCCGACATCCTTGACCCCGCCCTGACCCGCCCCGGCCGCTTCGATCGCGTCGTCGCGGTCAGCCCGCCCGACCGCGGGGGCCGCGAGGCCATCCTGAAGATCCACACGCGGGACATCCCGCTCGCCCCGGACGCCGACCTGGCGCAGATCGCCCGCAGCACACCGGGCATGACCGGCGCCGACCTGGCCAACCTCGCCAACGAGGCGGCCCTCCTGGCGGTCAAACGGCGCCAGAAGCAGGTCGACCAGCGCGACCTCTCCGGCGCCTTGGAGAAGGTCCAGCTCGGCGCCGAACGCCCCCTCGTCATGCCCCAGGACGAACGCCGCCGCACCGCCTACCACGAGAGCGGCCACGCCCTGCTCGGCATGCTCCAGCCCGGCGCCGACCCCGTCCGCAAGATCACCATCGTCCCGCGCGGCCGCGCCCTCGGCGTCACCCTCTCCACGCCCGAGGCCGACAAGTACGCCTACACCGAGGAGTACCTGCGCGGCCGCATCATCGGAGCGCTCGGCGGCATGGCGGCGGAGCAGGTGGTCTTCGGCATGGTGACCACCGGCGCGGAGAACGACCTGGAGCAGGTCACCGGCATGGTGCGCGGCATGGTCGGCCGCTGGGGCATGAGTTCCAAGGTCGGCCGCCTCTCCGCCCTCCCGCAGGACGCCCAGCAGGCCTACGGCCTCTCCGCCGCCCCGGCCACCCTCGACACCATCGACGAGGAGATGCGCCGCATCGTCGAGGAGTGCTACGAGAGCGCCTGCCGCCAGCTCACCGACCACCGCGACCAGCTGGACGCCCTCGCCGCGGCCCTCCTCGAGAACGAGACCCTGGAGGAGGCCGAGGCATACCGCGCGGCTGGGATTCCCCGACTGCACAAGGGCTAGGCGCCTGGCTGCGACGCGACGCAATTCGCGTCCCGCTGCGGGCCTCGTACGCCGCAGTGGCGCGCCCTGCGGACAGCGAGACGAGGCGCCCGGGACGCCCCGTGAACGCCGCGCGCGACGGGGCGCTTACGGGGCGCGCGACCTGCGCTTTTACCTCCGGTAGGCGGCGCGGCGCGTAACGACGGGGCCAGCCCCGTAGAACGTCGCTGAGCGGCGCGCGCGACGTCCCGCAACCCCCCCGCCCCGTCAGAGCCCACGGCGCGCGAACCTACGACACCTCGGCCGCAGGCCTCAGCCCCCGGCCCCGCCTCGCCCGCTCACACCGACCGAGCCACCACGTACCGGAAGACGTTGGGCAGCCACACACTTCCGTCGGCGCGGGTGTGGGGATGGAGCGCCTCGACGAGTTCCTTGGCCACGCGGGCCGTGTCGGTCGCAGCGAGGGCCGCGTCCAGCAGCCCTGTCGACAGCAGGCCGCGTACCGCGTTCTCCGGGTCCGAATAGCCGAACGGGCAGCTCACCCGCCCCGACCCCTCCAGACGCAGCCCCGCCGTGCTCGTCACGTCCTCCAGGTCGTCGCGCCCCGCCGAGCGCCACGCGCCCGGCCCCGCCACGGGCTCCGAGAGGCGGTGCGCGGCGCGCAGGACTCCCGTGGCGGCGCATCGTTCGGGCGGCCCCCAGCCCGTGAGCACCACCTGCGTGCCCCGGCGTGCCCCGTCCAGCGCCCGCGCGAGCTGCGCCCCCAGCGCCGCCGCGTCACCGGCCGTGCAACCCAGCGGCCGGAAGGACACCACGAGGGAGTGCCCGGCGCCCGGCCCCGCCGCGCCCCACGCGTCGTCCCCCAGCAGGGGGCCGTCGCCCGCCGGAACGTCCCCGGTGCCCCGCAGCCGTCGCTGCGCGTGGGCGAGCAGCTCCGGCCGCTCCGTCTCCGCCCCCGCCACCGAGGCGCCCCGCCCCGCGGCGAGCAGCAGACCCAGGCCCGACCCGCACCCCAGCTCCAGGACCCGCGCGCCGGGCCCCAGGCCGACCCGGGCGTAGACCGCCTCCTGGAGGGGGACCAGCATCCGTTCCTGGATCTCCGTCCAGTCCCGCGCCCGGGCCTGCGCCCGCACCCGCGCCGGGTCCGTCTCGTGTCGCGATCCGTGCCGCCGCACCAGCGTCGAAGTCATCGCATGAGCCCCCATCTGCCGAGAGGTTGTGGCCTGTCCGTGTTCCGCCCCCGGTGCCGTGCTCGCTCTGCCCCCGTATGCCAGGGAACGACGCCCGCGCCCCCACGTCCAGTGGACGCCGCCCACGTGCTTGCGTGCTCCCCTCGCGCGCCCCCGCACCACCCGGCCGCCCCTCCGCTCCCGGCGACTGCCCCGGCCTGCGACGAAGCGCGCCCCGAGCCGCCCCGCACGGACTCACGAGGGCCGGCGAAGCGCTGTACATCCGTCCGTGGCTGTACGCACGTGCGCCGCGAGAAGCCCGGCGCACGCGGACCGCCCCGCCCGCCCGGGCCCGGTGCGGGGCACCACAGGTCCGCCGGGTACCGTCGACGGCGAGCCGCGTGCCTCTGCCCCGCCCACCCCGCAGCCGCCCGGCGTCCGCCCCGCAGCGGGCGGCGGACCGGGGGAGCCGTTGCGTCAGACCGGGGTACAGGAGGCGGCGTACCCGGGGATACGTACGGGCTTGTGACGAGCTGCGCGACTTCTGTGCAGATCTGCGCACTCGCTCTCCTCACGACGCATCAGCGGCAACTGACGGGTACGTGCAAAATATTTGGGATGGCCCGGAATAGGAACACGGAGCCGTTCCTGCTCGTTGGGCACGACGTGAGCACGACACCACCTGTTCTCGCCGCAGAGCTGGCACAGGCGTGGGCCGACATTCAGCGGTACCACCCCGAGCTGCCAGATCTTGCCGCGCCCGAGTCCCTGATCGGAGAGTCCTCGTCCGCCTGCGGCGCCGAGCTCTCCTTCGAGCGACTGCTCCACGAAGCAGTCCATGGCATCGCCGCAGCCCGTGGCATTCGCGACACCTCACGGGCCGGCCGGTATCACAACCGCAGATTCCTCGCCGTCGCCGAGGAGCTGGGCCTGGACCACCCCGAGGAGCCGCATCCCAGCAGCGGCTTCTCCCTGGTCGGGCTCAACCCGGAGGCCAAGCGGCGCTACCGCCAGACCGCCGACCGCCTGCACCGCGCCCTCAAGGCGCACTCCGTGGCCACCGCGGGGGACACCGCGCGCAGCTTCCGCGGCCCGGCCGCCCGCCACGGATCGTCCGGAGGCGGCGTCCGCGTCAAGGCGGTCTGCGACTGCGGGCGCAACGTCCGCGTCGTCCCCTCCGTCCTGGCCCAGGCGCCCATCATGTGCGGCGGCTGCGGCAAGCCGTTCCGCATCCCCGAGGCGGTCGCAGTCGCGGGGTGACCGGCGAGCACGGCCCCGCGCCCCGGCCGATCCGTCCCCGGGGCGGGGCCGGCCGACGGCGGCCACGGGCGTGGGAAGGCGGGCCCTCCCCGTATGGCAGAATGGCAAGCTGTACTCGACAGTCGCACAGGACCCCTCTCTCCTCCGGCTGACGCGTCCATCGGGCACCCCGAGTACCGCAACCCCACGTGGCATCCCGTTGTGCCCACCTCGTCAAGACCAGGAGACACCACTCCCGTGGCAGTCAAGATCAAGCTGAAGCGTCTGGGCAAGATCCGTTCGCCTCACTACCGCATCATCGTCGCCGACTCCCGCACCCGCCGTGACGGCCGTGCGATCGAGGAGATCGGCCTGTACCACCCGGTGCAGAACCCCTCCCGCATCGAGGTCGACTCGGAGCGCGCCCGCTACTGGCTCTCCGTCGGCGCCCAGCCGACCGAGCCGGTTCTCGCGATCCTGAAGCTCACCGGTGACTGGCAGGCCCACAAGGGCCTTCCCGCCCCGGCCCCGCTGCTCCAGCCGGAGCCGAAGGCCGACAAGCGTGCGCTGTTCGACCAGCTCACCAAGGACATCGAGGGCGGCCCCAAGGGCGAGGCCATCACCCAGAAGAAGAAGGCCGACAAGAAGGCGGACGAGGCTGACGCCCCGGCCGCCGAGTCGACCGAGGCCTGAGCATGCTCGAGGAGGCTCTCGAGCACCTCGTGAAGGGCATCGTCGAGAACCCCGACGATGTGCAGGTCGCCGAGCGCAACCTGCGCCGCGGGCGCGTGCTGGAGGTCCGGGTCCACCCCGACGACCTCGGCAAGGTGATCGGCCGTAACGGCCGTACCGCCCGCTCCCTGCGGACCGTCGTGGGAGCCATCGGCGGCCGAGGCGTCCGCGTCGACCTCGTCGACGTGGACCAGGTCTGAGCCCTCCGGGGTTCTCGCAGGACACAGGCCGGGGGCCGGAAGCGGTACGTACGCTTCCGGCCCTCAGTCCGTTCCGGGCCCGGCCCCGTGCCCGCGACGTGGGCGCCCGGGCCCGTTCCCGATCCTCCTTTCGAACGACGAACGACCAGGAGCAGCACAGGTGCAGTTGGTAGTCGCACGGATCGGCCGTGCCCACGGAATCAAGGGCGAGGTCACCGTCGAGGTGCGCACCGATGAGCCGGAGGTCCGCCTCGGGCCCGGCGCCGTACTCGCCACCGATCCCCCCGGAACCGGACCGCTGACCATCGAGACCGGACGCGTGCACAGCGGACGGCTGCTGCTGCGCTTCGCCGGGGTGAGCGACCGCACCGGCGCGGAGGCGCTGCGCAACGTTCTCCTCATCGCCGAGGTCGACCCCGAGGACCTCCCGGAGGACCCCGAGGAGTTCTACGACCACCAACTCATGGACCTCGACGTGGTCACCGAGGACGGTGTGGAGGTGGGCCGCATCACGGAGATCTCCCACCTGCCCTCCCAGGACCTCTTCATCGTCGAGCGGCCCGACGGGAGCGAGGTCATGATCCCGTTCGTCGCCGAGATCGTCGCCGAGATCGACCTGGACGAGCAGCGCGCCGTCATCACGCCGCCGCCGGGCCTCATCGACGACCGCGCCGTCGTCGCCTCCGCCCGCGACGCGGAACAGGAGAACGGGGCGCCCGACGGTGCTGACGAGGCCGGAGGGGCGCGCTGATGCGCCTCGACGCCGTCACGATCTTCCCCGAGTACCTCGACCCGCTGAACGTCTCCCTGGTCGGCAAGGCCCGCGCCCGCGGCGTCCTCGACGTCCGCGTCCACGACCTGCGCGACTGGACGTACGACCGCCACAACACCGTCGACGACACTCCGTACGGCGGCGGCCCCGGCATGGTCATGAAGACCGAGCCGTGGGGCGAGGCGCTCGACCAGGTCCTCGCCGACGGGTACGAGGCCGGGGCGCACAGCCCCGCCCTGGTCGTCCCCACGCCCAGCGGCCGGCCCTTCACCCAGGACCTCGCGGTCGAGCTCTCCGGCTGCCCCTGGCTGATCTTCACCCCTGCCCGCTACGAGGGGATCGACCGGCGCGTGATGGAGGAGTACGCCTCGCGGATACCCGTCCACGAGGTCTCCATCGGTGACTACGTGCTGGCCGGCGGCGAGGCCGCGGTGCTGGTCATCACCGAGGCGGTCGCCCGGCTGCTGCCGGGCGTGCTCGGCAACGCCGAGTCGCACCGCGACGACTCCTTCGCGCCCGGCGCCATGGCCGACCTGCTCGAAGGCCCCGTCTACACCAAGCCCCCGTCCTGGCGCGGCCGCGGCATCCCGGAGGTGCTGCTCAGCGGCCACCACGGGAAGATCGCGCGCTGGCGGCGCGACGAGGCCTTCCGCCGTACCATCCGCAACCGCCCCGACCTCATCGAGCGCTGCGACCCCGCCTCGCTCGACAAGAAGGACCGGTCACTCCTCGCCTCCCTGGGCTGGCAGCAGGGGCCGGACGGCCGATTTGGGCGCGGACCCGAAGCCGTGGAAGAATAGCCCGCTGTTGTACGTCCACGAGCGTTCGCCCCTGCCACAGGGGGACCGACGGCGCTCCCGGACGCGGCAGCACTCGCACATCCCTCTCATGTTCCGTTGATGACCTGTGGCATCAGCGAGGAAGCAGACATCATGTCCCACCTGCTCGACTCCGTCGACGCCGCGTCGCTGCGCAGCGACGTTCCCGCCTTCCGCCCGGGTGACACGGTCAACGTCCACGTCCGCGTCATCGAGGGCAACCGCTCCCGTGTGCAGCAGTTCAAGGGCGTCGTCATCCGCCGCCAGGGCGCCGGCGTGCGCGAGACCTTCACGGTCCGCAAGGTCTCCTTCTCCGTGGGCGTGGAGCGCACCTTCCCGGTGCACACCCCCATCGTGGAGAAGATCGAGCTGGTCACCCGCGGCGACGTTCGCCGCGCGAAGCTGTACTACCTCCGTGAGCTGCGCGGCAAGGCCGCGAAGATCAAGGAGAAGCGCGACAACTGAGCCCGCCGGGCGACGGTCCCGGTGCCCTGAGCGGCGCCGGGCCCCAGCCCACGAACAGGTCAAGCATCGCTTGCCTGTTCGTGTCCACGGCGGAGCCGGATAACATCTGGCACCGATGGACACCGAAGCACAGCAGACGGAGCGCGACCGCTCCTCCACCGCCGGACTAGGGGACGCCCCCGAGGACTCCGGGGCGGAGGAGGGGTCGCGCTCCGCGCGTCTGTCCGGGCTGCCGGGCGGCCGGTTCACCGTCGTCCTCCTCGCCTGCGTGGCCTTCGTGCTGCTCTTCAGCACCTTCGTCCTCCAGCCGTTCCAGATCCCGAGCAGGTCCATGGAACCGGCGCTGCATGTCGGCGACCGGATCCTGGTGAACAAGCTGGCGTACCGTTTCGGCGACGAGCCGCGCCGCGGGGACGTGGTCGTCTTCGACGGCACCGAATACTTCGGCGAGGGCGACTTCGTCAAGCGGGTGGTGGGGACCGGCGGCGACCGCGTCGTCTGCTGCGACGCGCGGGGCCGTCTCGCCGTCAACGGCACCGTCGTCGACGAGCCATACCTCCACCCCGGCGACGAGGCCTCCTCGGTCCCCTTCGACGTCGTCGTCCCGACCGGGCGCCTCTTCCTCCTGGGCGACCACCGGAGCGACTCCAGCGACTCCCGTGACCGGCTGGGTTCGCCCGGGGGCGGCATGGTCCCCGTGGAACGGGTGCTCGGCCGCGCGGAATGGGTCGGCTGGCCCTTCTCCCGCTGGTCCTCCGTCGGCCACTCCGGCGCGCTCGCGGAGCTGCCGGGCCGGGGCCGCCATGGGTAGGCGCGGAAAGCCCCGCGGCCGCTCCGGCGCGGGCGCCGCGCGCAGTGATAACGGGTACGCCGCGGCGCCGCCCCCTACGGGGCGTGCGGAACGGCGCAAGCTCGCCCGCAAGGTGCGCCGTCGGCGGCGCCGCTCCGCGCTCCGCGAGATACCCCTGATGATCGTCGTCGCCGTCGGGATCGCGCTCTTCCTGAAGACCTTCCTGATCCAGGCCTTCGTGATCCCCTCCGGATCGATGGAGCAGACCATCCGGATCGGCGACCGCGTCGTCGTCGACAAGCTCACCCCGTACTTCGGCTCCCGACCCCAACGGGGCGACGTGATCGTCTTCGAGGATCCGGCCGACTGGCTGCACGGCGAGCAGGCCGCCGACACCGGCGACGACTCCGCCGTCACCGCGCAGGCCAAGCGGGCGCTCTCCGCGATCGGCCTGCTCCCCTCCGACGACCAGCGCAACCTGATCAAGCGGGTCGTCGCCGTCGGCGGCGACACCGTCGTCTGCTGCGACCGGCAGGACCGGATAACCGTCAACGGAACAGCCCTCACCGAGCCCTACCTCCACCCCGGCAACAAGCCCTCCTCGCTCCGCTTCACCGTGCGCGTCCCCGAGGGCCGGTACTTCGTGATGGGTGACCACCGGGAGAACTCCGCCGACTCCCGCTACCACCGCGCCGAGGGCTACGGCGGGACAGTGCCCGGCGACCACGTGGTGGGCCGCGCCGTGGCGATAGCCTGGCCGGCGGCCCACTGGGGGAGCCTCGCGGCCCGTGAGACGTACGCGGCGGTGCCCGACGCGCCAGGCGGATCGACGGCGGCCGACGGGGCGTCGCATAAGGTGGCGTCCCAGGATCCGAACAGAACGATCCCCCTCCCGACCCCTGCGGAACTCCCGCTCGTTATGGGAGTGGTGGTCCTGCGCCGTACGAGGCGAGGACAGCGGCACACAGTGAGGAGTCGATGTGGGGGATGTGGCGGTGGGCGCACGGTCCGGACGCGAGCCCGAGGGTGGTTCCGGACGCCCCGAGGACGAGTCGGCGCAGTACGCCGACGGGCCCGGAGGATCCGGTCGGGACGACGGGCCCGAGGATCAGGGGCGCAAGGGGAAGAGGCGCATCCCCTTCTGGCTGGAGATCCCGTTCCTGATCGTCATCGCGCTGGGACTGGCGCTGCTGATCAAGACCTTCCTCGTGCAGGCATTCTCGATTCCCTCGGAGTCGATGCAGAACGCCCTGCAGAAGGGTGACCGGGTCCTGGTGGACAAGCTCACCCCGTGGTTCGGCAGTGAGCCGGAGCGAGGCGAGGTGATCGTCTTCCACGACCCGGACGGCTGGCTGGCCAACGAGGTCGTCGCGGAGCCCAACTCGGTCCAGCGCTTCCTCAGCTTCATCGGTCTGATGCCCTCCTCGGAGGAGAAGGACCTGATCAAGCGGGTCATCGGAGTCCCGGGCGACACCGTCGAGTGCAACGGCACAGGACCGCTCAAGGTCAACGGCAAGGCGCTCGACGAGCCGTACGTCTTCCCCGGCAACACCCCGTGCAGCCCCGACGACACGGGCGGCACCTTCAAGGTGACCGTTCCCGACGGCAAATTCTGGGTCATGGGCGACCACCGCCAGTCCTCGCTCGACTCTCGGTACCACCAGAACGACGAGAACGCCGGCATGGTCCCCGCCGACGAGGTCGTCGGGCGCGCCATCGTCGTCGCCTGGCCGCCCACGCGCTGGTCGACGCTGCCGGTGCCGGACACCTTCGACCAGCCCGGCCTCAACGCCGCGCTCGGCGCCGCCCCGGGCGTCCTGGGCCTCGCCGGTGTCGTACCGCTCGCCCTCTGGCGGCGGCGACGGGTTACCGCCCGCCGGACCGACGGGTAGGGTGCCGTCCCAGATCGCCGCTTCCCGCCGCCCGACACCTGCCGGGACGGCGGGAAGACCATTTTCTCCGAGGCGGGGGCGGGCTGGGATGAGCACCACACGAAGCACGGAAGACCGTACCGACCGGACGGACGGTACGGACGAGGGCCACGGCCGGCTCGGCAGGATCCTGTCGGGCGCCGCCGTGGCCCTCGGCTGTGTGCTCTTCCTCGGGGGGTTCGCCTGGGGGGCGCTGCTCTACCAGCCCTACGCGGTCCCGACGGGGTCGATGGCCCCGACGATCAGCGCGGGGGAGCGGGTCCTCGCCCAGCGCATCGACGGGGCCGACGTGCGCCGCGGCGACGTGGTGGTCTTCAAGGAGGCCGAGTGGGGCGACCTGCCCATGGTCAAGCGCGTCGTGGCCGTCGGCGGCGACGAGGTCGCCTGCTGCACCGGAGGGCAGCTCACGGTGAACGGCGAGGCCGTCGACGAGCCCTACCTGCCCGTCGGCACCCCCGCCTCGGTCTCCGGCATCCCCCGGACCACCGTCCCTGAGGGGCGGCTGTTCCTGCTGGGCGACGAGCGTGCGGGCTCCCTCGACTCCACCGCCCACCTCCAGGAGGTCGGCCGCGGCTCCGTGTCCCGGGACGCGGTCGTGGCGCGGGTCGACGCGGTCGCCTGGCCGATGGAGGGCATGCTGGCCCGCCCCGACGGGTTCGCGGCGCTGCCCGGCGGCATCTCCGAGCCGGGACCGCTGAAGGCGGTGGTCGCGGCCGTGGCCGGCGGCGCGGTACTGATCCTGGGCGGCGCCGCGTACGGGCCGGTCGCGGCGCGGTTCGGCCGGGCGGCGCGGCAACGGCGTACGGCGGGCGCACGTGGCGCCTGACCAGCCCCGCGACGGCGTGGCGGAGACCGGCGCGGAGTCGCTGCGGCGTGTCGCCCGGGTCGTACTCCTCGATCCCGACGAACGGGTGCTGCTCCTCCACGGCCACGAACCGGACGACGCCTCGGTGGACTGGTGGTTCACGCCGGGCGGCGGCCTGGAGGGCGTGGAGACCCACGAGGAGGCGGCCCGCCGGGAACTCGCCGAGGAGACCGGGATCACGGACATCGAACTCGGCCCCGAGCTCTGGAGGCGCGTCTGCTCCTTCACCTTCGCCGGGCGCCGCTGGAACCAGGACGAGCGGTACTACCTCGCGCGCACCCGGAGCAGTGTGACGGGGCCCACCGCGCTCACCGAGCTGGAGCGACGTACCGTCGCAGGTGCGCGGTGGTGGTCGTGCGAGGAGCTGACCAGGACGCATGAGACGGTGTATCCGACCAGACTCGCCGAACTGCTGCGCACGCTGCTCGACGAAGGAGCCCCGGCCAGGCCCATGACGCTCGACAGGTAAACGTCCAGCGCCGAGCGGGGCTGGCGCACAATGGGGGCACGCACGGCTGAAGGGGAACATGCCATGAGCGCCGAGGACCTCGAAAAGTACGAGACCGAGATGGAGCTGAAGCTCTACCGGGAGTACCGCGATGTCGTCGGTCTGTTCAAATACGTGATCGAGACCGAGCGGCGCTTCTACCTCACCAACGACTACGACATGCAGGTCCACTCCGTGCAGGGCGAGGTCTTCTTCGAGGTCTCCATGGCGGACGCCTGGGTGTGGGACATGTACCGGCCGGCGCGGTTCGTGAAGCAGGTCCGGGTGCTGACCTTCAAGGACGTGAACATCGAGGAGCTCAACAAGAGCGACCTGGAGCTGCCTGGCGGGTGAGCCGGGCGGGGGCGGCGTGACGGGGCGCGCTCCGGAGGAGGCGGCGTACGGGGGGACGCGGGCCCGGTGGGCGCGGCGTGCGGAACGTACGGGGCGGGTGCGTCGGGCGTGGCGTACGGGGCGCGTGAGCTGGGGTTTTGCGGTCCGCCCCCGCGGCGTACGGTGCGGCACGCCCGGGCCCCGCGACGCCGCGCGGCCGACGACGCCGCGCGGCCGACGACGCCGCGCGGCCGACGACGCCGCGCGGCCGGTGACGCCGCGGCCGGCGTTCGCGACGCAGGGCGCCCCCGCAGCAGCTCCGCCGCACACCACGCGGGCGCCGCCCCCGAGCCGCCCTCACTGCCGGCTCCTCGCCCCCACCCCGGCCCGAGGGTGACGGAATTGTCCACAACGGCGGCGTTGTCCACCATGATCCGTCGGCACGTTTCCGGCCCCCCACTGTCGGTGCCGGAGGTGATGCCGCATGAACGCACGAGGCGCTCTGGGCCGGTACGGCGAAGATGTGGCGGTCAGGACGTTGACCGCCGCCGGGATGCGGATCCTGGCGAGGAACTGGCGCGCGGGACGCGCCGGAGAGATCGATGTGGTGGCCCGCGACGGTGACGTCCTGGTCCTGTGCGAGGTCAAGACCCGGCGGCCGGGCCCGTTCGGGCACCCGTCGGCCGCGATCACGGCGGAGAAGGCGGAACGCATCCGCCGCCTCGCTGAGCTCTGGCTCGCGGAACACGGGGGACCGCCGCAGGGAGGCGTACGGATCGACCTTGTGGGCGTCGTGCTGCCACCGCGCGGGGCGGCACGCGTCGAGCATGTGCGGGGGCTGAGCTGATGGCGTTCGCACGGACCTACGCGGTCACCCTGGTCGGTGTCGAAGGAATCATCGTCGAGGTCCAGGCGGACCTGGAGCCGGGCGTCGCGTCCTTCGCTCTGGTGGGGCTCCCGGACAAGACGCTGGTGGAGAGCCGGGACCGGGTGCGGGCCGCCGTGGTCAACGCGGGCATCGAATGGCCGCAGCGCAAGCTGACCATCGGCCTCAGCCCGGCATCCGTCCCCAAGAGCGGCAGCGGGTTCGACCTCGCCGTGGCCACCGCAGTGCTCGGCGCCGCCGAGCTCATCGACCCCCGCACCCTCACCGACATGGTCATGATCGGTGAACTCGGTCTCGACGGCCGCGTACGGCCGGTACGCGGAGTGCTCCCCGCCGTACTGGCAGCCGCGGAGGCCGGGTACGAGCAGGTCGTCGTCCCCGAGTGCTCGGCCGCCGAGGCCGCCCTGGTGCCCGGCGTGTCGGTGCTCGGCATCCGTACGCTGCGCCAGCTCGTGGCGCTGCTCACCGACACGCCCGTCCCGGACGAGGAGCCCGATCCCTCGGGCCGCCCCGACCCGCTGCTGTCGGGCCTCAGCTTCCCGGGCACAGGCATCGGCGCCCTGAGCCAGACGGGAGACGGCCGACGGCTGGACTTCGCCGACGTCGCCGGTCAGCACCTTGCCCGCGGGGCTCTGGAGGTCGCCGCGGCCGGGGGACATCACATCTACCTGAAGGGACCGCCCGGAGCGGGCAAGACGATGCTCGCCGAGCGCCTCCCGGGCCTCATGCCACCCCTGGACCGGGCGGCCGCCCTGGAGGTCACGGCTGTCCACTCGGTGGCCGGAGTCCTCCAGGCGGGCGGCCCCCTGCTCAGCCGGCCCCCGTACTGCGCTCCACACCACTCGGCGACCATGCAGTCGCTGGTCGGCGGGGGCAACGGGCTGCCCCGCCCGGGTGCCGTCTCCCTCGCCCACCGGGGCGTGCTCTTTCTGGACGAGGCTCCCGAGTTCGGCGTCCGGGCCCTCGACGCGCTGCGCCAGCCCCTCGAATCCGGTCACGTCGTGATCGCCCGCGCGGCCGGAGTGGTCCGGCTCCCGGCGCAGTTCCTCATGGTGCTGGCAGCCAACCCATGCCCCTGCGGGCGTCACGGCGCGCAGGGCGACCCGTGCGACTGCATGCCGTCCGTCGTGCGGCGCTACCAGGCCAGGCTCTCGGGACCGCTCCTGGACCGGGTCGACCTGCGGGTCGACGTCGACCGTGTCTCCCGGTCCCAGCTGATCGGCACGGGGGAGCGCGGCGAGTCCACGGAGACCGTCGCCGCGCGGGTGCTGGAGGCCCGCCAGCGCGCCGAACAGCGGTTCCTCGGCACACCGTGGCGGACGAACAGCGAAGTGCCGGGGCACGTCCTGCGCACCCGTTGGCACGCCGCGTCGGGGGCGATGCACGCCGCGGAACGGGAGCTGGAGCGCGGCCTGCTCAGCGCCCGCGGCCTGGACCGCGTACTGCGCGTGGCCTGGACCGTCGCCGACCTCGCGGGACACGACCAGCCGGACTCGGGCGACGTGGAGGCGGCGCTCCAACTCCGCACCGGGGTCTCCCGGGGCGTGCCCAGCACGGCGGGAGGCGCGCGATGACGGCACCGGACGCCGGAGGGCTCTTCTCCGCTCAGGGACCGGCGACCGGCAGCGAACGGAAGGCACGAACGGAGGACTCCGACCGGTTCGCCAGAGCCGGCCTGACCCGAGTCCTGGAACCGGGTGACCCGCGAGGAGGCCAGTGGCTGCGGTCGATGGGCCCGGCGGCACTGCTGGACCGGTTGCGCGGCGAAGGGCCGCCGCTCCCCGGTGCTACGGCGGGGAGGATGGCCGGGCTGCGGCTGCGGGCCCAGCAGGCCCGCCCTGAGCTCGACCTGGCGGTCGCACGGGAGGCCGGAGCCCGGTTCGTCTGCCCCGGCGACGCCGAGTGGCCCGCTCAGCTCGACGACCTCGGCGATGCCCGGCCCGTCGGGCTCTGGGTGCGTGGTACGCCCTGGTTGCGCTTCTGGGCGCTCCGTTCCGTCGCGCTGGTCGGCGCCAGGGCGTGCACCGACTACGGGGCGCACGCCGCGGGCCTCTTGGGGGCCGGACTGGCGGAGCGCGGCTGGGTGGTGGTCTCGGGCGGTGCGTACGGGATCGACGGCGCGGCCCACCGGGCGGTCCTCGGCGCGGGCGGCGCCACGGTCGCGGTCCTGGCCTCCGGAGTCGACAGCCCCTATCCGCGAGGACACGCCCAGCTCATCGCACGGATCGCCGAACAGGGCCTCGTGGTGAGTGAGTTGCCGCCGGGGGAACACCCGACGCCGAGCAGGTTCGTCCTGCGCAACCGCGTCATCGCCGCACTGACGCGGGGAACCGTGGTGGTGGAGGCGGCCCACCGCAGCGGGGCACTGTCGACGGCACGCGCCGCTCTGCGCCTGGGGCGTGCCGCCATGGGTGTCCCCGGCCCCGTGACCAGCAGCCTCTCCGCGGGAGTGCACGAACTGCTGCGCGGTGAGGGCCACCTGGTGGCGGACGCCGGTGACGTCATCGAACTCGTCGGTGGCATCGGGGAGCTGGCCCCCGTCAAGTCCGGTCCGGTGCTGCCCAGGGACCTCCTGCCCGAGCGGCTGGGGCAGGCCCTGGAGGCCGTACCGGGTGGCGCCGGCGGGGCCCTGGAACAGATCGCGCGTGCGGCGGCCACCAGCGTCGACGAGACGGTCGGCAACCTGTACGAACTGATGGCTCTCGGCTACGTCGAACGCAGAGGGAAGAACTGGAAGTTGACACGCCAGGCGCTTTCGGGCGGATTTCCGACCTGTGACGATCCGGTAGCTAAAGTGCCTAGCTGTCCGGATCATGCCCCATGACCTTGGCTGTTGCGAGGTTCGCCGCCCCGGTGTGCTGGTCGCACCGGGGCCGGGCGGGGCGCGCGAGGCGCCCGGTGGGGCGCAAATGTCCCGCTCCGACCCCGTACCCTTCGCTCAACGCGACCCCTTCGTCACGTTACGCTCGCAAGGATTTCGACTCAGACACGCCATCGGACCATCAATCTCCCCCAGTTCACGGCAGAACGGCTCAAGGCGACGAATGCCCCAGCACACCTCCGGGTCTGACCGGGCGGCAGGACCTCCCGCCGCCCGCGGCAGCGTGCGGCCCAAGGCTCCCTCCACGCTTGAGGAGCTGTGGAGCTCCTACAAGGCCACGGGCGACGCACGACTGCGCGAGCAACTGATCCTGCACTACTCCCCGCTGGTCAAGTACGTCGCGGGCCGCGTGAGCGTCGGCCTGCCGCCCAACGTGGAGCAGGCCGACTTCGTCTCGTCCGGGATCTTCGGGCTGATCGACGCCATCGAGAAGTTCGACCCGGAACGGTCGATCAAGTTCGAGACGTACGCCATCACGCGGATCCGGGGCGCGATGATCGACGAACTCCGCGCCCTGGACTGGATCCCCCGCTCCGTCCGGCAGAAGGCTCGCAACGTGGAGCGCGCGTACGCCTCGCTGGAGGCCGAACTGCACCGCACACCCAGCGAGGCGGAAGTGGCCGCCGAGATGGGCATCGCGGTGGAGGACCTCCACGCGGTTTTCAGCCAGCTCTCCCTGGCGAACGTGGTGGCCCTCGAGGAACTCCTCCACGGCGGTGGCGAAGGCGGCGGGGACCGCCTCAGCATCATGGACACCCTGGAGGACACCTCCGCGGACAACCCCGTCGAACTCGCCGAGGACCGTGAACTGCGCCGCCTGCTCGCCGGAGCGATCAACCTTCTCCCGGAGCGCGAGAAGACCGTGGTCACGTTGTACTACTACGAAGGCCTGACCCTTGCCGAGATCGGCCACGTACTGGGTGTGACCGAAAGCAGAGTGAGTCAGATCCACACGAAATCGGTTCTGCAGCTCCGGGCGAAACTGTCCAGTTTCGGCCGCTGACGCCCTCTGGGGCCACGGCGGCGCTGCCAGCCTTCCCTGCCTGCGCGGCGCGGGTGCGGGAGCCTGGTCCGGGCCGGCGCCGCGGGGCTCCTGGCGTCCAGCTCACGACGCGGGCGCAGAGAGATTCCAGCGGCGCGACCCACGCGAAGAGGGCGTACCGGCTGCCGCCGCGTACGCGTCATCCGTACAGTGGGAACGTGCCAAGGATTCGAGCGGCCTCCGTGGCCGAGCACCGGTCGATGCAACGCGGCGCCCTCCTGGACGCCGCCAGGTCCCTTCTGTCCGAGGGCGGTACGGACGCCCTCACCTTTCCTGCGCTCGCCGAACGTACGGGGCTGGCGCGGTCCTCCGTCTACGAGTACTTCCGCTCGCGCGGGGCCGTGGTGGAGGAACTCTGCGAGGTCGACATCCCTGTCTGGGCCGCCGAGGTCGAAGTGGCCATGGAGCGCGAAGCCACGCCGGAGGCCAAGGTCGAGGCGTACGTCCGTACGCAGCTCGCCCTGGTCGGGGACCGCAGGCACCGTGCCGTCGTGGCCATCTCGGCGAGTGAGCTCGACGCCGGCGCCCGGGAGAAGATCCGCGCGGCCCACGGAGGGCTCGTGACCGTCGTGGTGGACGCCCTGGAGGGCATGGGGCACGACCGCCCGCGGCTCGCCGCCATGCTGCTCCAAGGCGTGGTCGACGCGGCCGTGCGGCGCATCGAACTGGGGGCGGCCGAGGACCCGCAGGCCATCATCGAGGCGACCGTGGCGATGGCCCTCGGCGGCGTCCGCGGCTGAGGCGCCCACGGCGTGCCCGTCCCCGCTCCCGGCGCGGGCCGGTGGAAGCGGGGCGCCCGCGGGCGGAGTCGGCGGGTCCGGTCCGCCCTGCGGAACGCGTGGCGGCGTGGGTGTCGCCCGGATGCGTCCGGTTTTGCTTCCTCGGTGCGGCGTGCGGGCGGTGCGTCGCCCCTGTGTACGTCGCGGGCCGCGCTGCGGAGACCGCCGCTCGGCCGGAGCCGGACGGCTCCGGGACTCCGGCCACGGGCAGCAGGCGGGAAGGCCTGCGATGCAGCATCCACTCGGGGAGCAGGGAGAGCGGGTTCAGGTACTCCTTGCCACGCAGCAGGCCCCAGTGGAGACACGAGTGCGGGCAATGAGTACTGCTCCCCAGTACGGCCACCGGCTGCCCCGCCACCACTTCGTCGCCGACGCGCACCAAAGGGCGTACCGGCTCGTACGTGATGCGCAGAGGGGGGTCGCCGCTGTCGGCCAGTTCGATGGCGACCACGCCGCGACCTGCTACCGGACCGGCGAAGGACACGCGTCCGGAAGCGGCCGCTCGCACCGTTGTGCCCTCGGGGGCGCTCAGGTCCACTCCTCGATGGCCCGGCCCGAAATCGGTCGCCGGCGGCTCCCAGCCGCGCACGACGCGAGGCCGGGCGCCGACCGGCCATGACCGGCTGCCGGGGACGGCGGCAGGAGAGGGCGCGTCGGACCGCTCCCGGTGGGGCCTGGCGGCCGGGCGAGCCTGGCCCTGCGGGCGTGACGTAGCAGCCCGCCGGGGCCGGGGCTTCGCCGGGGCAGCGTCGGGTCGAGGACGCTGCGTGGCGGGGTCGGGGAGGCGCGGAGCGGGATGGGCGGCGATGTCCTCGCTGCTGGGAGCGGCCTTAGGCGGCGTGAGGAGGTCCGGGGTGGCGGCTCTGGCTGTCGCGGCCAGGGCCAGAGCGAGGGCTCCGCAGAGCAGTACCGTCCCGGCGCGGGTGAGCGCGAGGTGTCGCGGGGGTGTCGACCGCACGGTGGCGGCGGGGCCGACGCGGCACCTGGGCGCCGCTGCCCAGTACAACTGGGCGGCCAGGACTCCGCCCCTGTGCGTGGCCGCCCATGCTCGCTCAGGCCTTTCGAGGGCAGGGATGAGGGCGCCCGTGACCGGACTGGCAGGCGTGCGTCGGGTGCGTGGGTTGAAGGCCGCCCGGGCGATCGGGCGGACGAAGCGGGCAAGTGCGTAACTCTCAGTGTTCATGGCCCCACAGTCGCTCTTTGCGGGCGATTTCGTGGATCATGATCCGAATCTGTGGACTACCGGCTGGTTGTGGACAGCGGCGTCACCCGGTGGGTCGGCGGTCCCGTACACTTCTGATGGCGATCCGGGTCACCGGGTCGACTTCGCACGCCCCGACGTCAACCCCTCTGGTTGGCGTCCGCGCTCCTCGGTCCTCAGGGCACAGCGCGCGGGGCGTCAGGCGTGACCGCCGTCCGGTGGTCGCGGCAACCGAGAACTCAAGGAGATACGGCCATGGCCGTCGTCACGATGCGGGAGCTGCTGGAAAGCGGCGTCCACTTCGGTCACCAGACCCGCCGCTGGAACCCGAAGATGAAGCGCTTCATCTTCACGGAGCGCAACGGCATCTACATCATCGACCTGCTCCAGTCGCTGTCGTACATCGACCGCGCCTACGAGTTCGTCAAGGAGACCGTCGCCCACGGCGGCACGGTGATGTTCGTCGGTACGAAGAAGCAGGCGCAGGAGGCCATCGCGGAGCAGGCCACCCGCGTCGGCATGCCGTACGTCAACCAGCGCTGGCTGGGCGGCATGCTCACCAACTTCTCCACCGTCTACAAGCGCCTCCAGCGCCTCAAGGAGCTGGAGCAGATCGACTTCGAGGACGTGGCCGCCTCCGGCCTCACCAAGAAGGAGCTCCTGGTCCTCTCGCGTGAGAAGGCCAAGCTGGAGAAGACCCTCGGTGGTATCCGCGAGATGCAGAAGGTGCCCAGCGCCGTCTGGATCGTGGACACCAAGAAGGAGCACATCGCCGTCGGTGAGGCGCGCAAGCTCCACATCCCGGTCGTCGCGATCCTCGACACCAACTGCGACCCCGACGAGGTCGACTACAAGATCCCGGGCAACGACGACGCGATCCGCTCCGTCACCCTGCTCACCCGCGTGATCGCCGACGCCGTCGCCGAGGGCCTCATCGCCCGCTCCGGCGTCGCCACCGGCGACTCGAAGCCGGGCGACAAGGCCGCCGGCGAGCCGCTGGCCGAGTGGGAGCGCGACCTGCTCGAGGGCGACAAGAAGCCCGCCGAGGCCACCGAGGCCGAGACCCCCGCCGTCGACGCCGAGGTGCAGACCTCCGCCGAGACGGAGAAGGTCGCCGACGCCGAGCAGGCTGTGGCCCCGGCCGCTGCCGAGGAGGCCACGGGCGCCGCGGCCGTCGAGCCCGAGCAGGCCTGACCGATCCTCATCGGTTGCTGACGGCGGGGGCTGGACCAGCCCCCGCCGTCCACCCGTAGATCTTCCAGACTTCGAGAGAGATTCACATCACCATGGCGAACTACACCGCCGCCGACGTCAAGAAGCTCCGCGAGCTCACCGGCGCCGGCATGATGGACTGCAAGAAGGCCCTCGACGAGGCCGAGGGCAGCGTCGACAAGGCTGTCGAGCTCCTCCGCGTCAAGGGCCAGAAGGGCGTCGCCAAGCGCGAGGGCCGCTCCGCCGAGAACGGCGCCGTCGTCTCCCTCATCGCCGACGACCACACCTCCGGGGTCCTCGTCGAGCTGAAGTGCGAGACGGACTTCGTCGCCAAGGGCGAGAAGTTCCAGCACGTCGCCAACACCCTCGCCCAGCACATCGCCGCAACCTCCCCGGCCGACCTGGAGGCGCTGCTCGCCTCCGAGATCGAGTCCGGCAAGACGGTCCAGGCGTACGTGGACGAGGCCAACGCCAACCTCGGCGAGAAGATCGTCCTGGACCGCTTCGCGCAGTTCACGGGCGGCTACGTCGCGGCGTACATGCACCGCACCATGCCTGACCTGCCCCCGCAGATCGGTGTCCTCGTCGAGCTCGACAAGGAGAACGCCGAGGTCGCCAAGGACGTCGCGCAGCACATCGCCGCCTTCTCGCCGAAGTACCTCTCGCGTGACGAGGTGCCGGCCGAGGTCGTCGAGAACGAGCGTCGCGTCGCCGAGGAGACCTCGCGCAACGAGGGCAAGCCCGAGGCCGCGCTTCCGAAGATCGTCGAGGGCCGGGTGAACGGCTTCTTCAAGGAGGTCACACTCCTCGACCAGCCTTTCGCCAAGGACAACAAGAAGTCCGTCCAGAAGATCCTGGACGAGGCCGGTGTCAGCCTGAAGCGCTTTGCGCGCATCAAGGTCGGCATCTGAGTCCGTACCGCGATCGACATACGGCCCTCACGGGGCCGGTAGCGGACGCCACGGTGCGCCGCGTCGGACGCACCGGACGACCGCAGATCTGACGAGGAGGCCATTGCCGCGATCGGGATACCGCATCCACCGGCAATGGCCTCCTTCGTATGTGTACGAGGAGAAGACCCCATGGGCAATGTTGACAGTGCTGCCAGGAGCGAGGACGGCAAAGGAGCCGGCCGTTTCCTGCTGAAGCTTTCCGGCGAGGCTTTCGCCGGCGGCGGGGGGCTCGGCGTCGACCCCGACGTGGTGCATGCCATCGCCCGTGAGATCGCCGCCGTGGTCCGCGACGGCGCACAGATCGCCGTGGTGATCGGCGGCGGCAACTTCTTCCGCGGCGCCGAACTCCAGCAGCGGGGCATGGACCGCGCGCGCTCCGACTACATGGGCATGCTCGGCACCGTCATGAACTGCCTCGCGCTCCAGGACTTCCTGGAGAAGGAAGGCATCGACTCGCGGGTCCAGACGGCCATCACCATGGGGCAGGTGGCCGAGCCGTACATCCCGCTCCGTGCGGTGCGGCACCTGGAGAAGGGCCGCGTCGTCATCTTCGGCGCGGGCATGGGCATGCCGTACTTCTCCACCGACACCACCGCCGCCCAGCGCGCGCTCGAGATCGACGCCGAAGCGCTGCTGATGGGGAAGAACGGTGTCGACGGGGTCTACGATTCCGACCCGAAGGCCAACCCGGACGCGGTCAAGTTCGACGCCCTGGGCTACGGCGAGGTCATCACCCGGGACCTCAAGGTCGCCGACATGACCGCCATCACGCTGTGCCGGGACAACAAGCTGCCCATCCTGGTCTTCGAACTTCTCGCGGCCGGCAATATCGCCCGGGCCGTGAAGGGTGAGAAGATCGGCACGCTCGTGGGCGAGCCGCGCGCCCGGGACTGACCCGTCAGCGTCCCCCCGTGGGGATGGACAAAGCCCTGCCGGTCGGACACCGTGCAGGGAAGACACACGACGCAGCCGGCCCTGTTTCGTCCCCCGACAGCCACCACCGTGCGGGGGGTCCTCAGGCCAACTCAAGACACGCAGGAGCAAGTGGTGATCGAAGAGACCCTCCTCGAGGCCGAGGAGAAGATGGAAAAGGCCGTCGTGGTCGCCAAGGAGGACTTCGCCGCGATCCGCACCGGCCGTGCGCACCCGGCGATGTTCAACAAGATCGTGGCGGACTACTACGGCGCCCTCACGCCGATCAATCAGCTCGCGTCGTTCTCCGTGCCGGAGCCGCGCATGGCTGTCGTGACGCCGTTCGATTCGAGCGCGCTGCGCAACATCGAGCAGGCCATCCGCGACTCGGACCTCGGCGTCAACCCGAGCAACGACGGCCGCATCATCCGTGTGTCGTTCCCCGAGCTCACGGAGGAGCGCCGCCGCGAGTTCATCAAGGTCGCCAAGGGTAAGGCCGAGGACTCGAAGATCTCGATCCGCGCCGTCCGCCGCAAGGCCAAGGAGACCATCGACAAGCTGGTCAAGGACGGCGAGGTCGGTGAGGACGAGGGACGCCGCGGCGAGAAGGAACTCGACGACACCACTGCCAAGTACGTGGCTCAGGTGGACGAGCTGCTCAAGCACAAGGAAGCCGAGCTGCTCGAAGTCTGATGAACGACTCCTCCTGGGGCGCACCGTCGCATGCCGGGTACGCGGGTCCGTGGCCGACGCCAGGCCAGGGACCCGTCCAGGGGGCCGCTACGGCGGGTCCCGCGTACGATGCCCATGAAGCCCAGCAGACTCGGCCCATGCCCATCGTGCCCGAAATGCCGGACCTGCCTGCCGACGGTGGGAAGCGGGACGGCCGACCCGACGGCGCCCGGCCGGGCGCACCGCTGTTCCGTGACGAGACGCCGCAGGAGCCCATGCCCGCCGCCACGCCGCCCCCCGCACCGCAGAAGAAGAGCGCGGGGCGGGACCTCGGCGCAGCGATAGGGGTCGGCGTCGGCCTTGGAGCGGTGATCGTCGCGTCGCTGTTCATCGTGAAAGCGGTGTTCATCGGGGTCATAGCGGTCGCCGTCGTCGTCGGCCTGTGGGAGCTCACCACGCGCCTGGCGGAGCGTAAGGACATCCACGCGCCGCTGGTGCCGCTCGCCGTGGGCGGGGCGGGCATGGTCGTCGCCGGCTATGTGTGGGGCCCCGAGGGTGCCTGGGTCGCCATGGCTCTCACGGCGCTCGCCGTGCTCCTCTGGCGGATGACGGCGCCTCCTGAGGGATATCTGAAGGACGTCACGGCGGGCGTCTTCGCGACGTTCTACGTACCGTTCCTCGCGACGTTCGTGGCGCTCATGCTGACGGCCGACGACGGTGCGCAGCGCGTGATCACCTTCCTCATCCTGACCGTGGTCGCCGATACCGGCGCCTACGCCGTCGGCTGGCGATTCGGCACTCACAAGCTGGCCCCCCGCATCAGCCCCGGGAAGACCCGGGAAGGGCTGTTCGGGGCGGTCGGGGCTGCCATGGTCGCCGGTGCCCTGTGCATGCAGTTCCTGGTCGATGGCGGAGCCTGGTGGCAGGGGCTGCTGCTGGGGCTGGCAGTCGCGGTCAGTGCCACGCTCGGTGACCTCGGGGAATCGATGATCAAGCGGGACCTCGGCATCAAGGACATGGGCACGCTGCTGCCGGGGCACGGCGGGATCATGGACCGCCTGGACTCACTGCTGCCGACGGCGCCTGTGGTGTGGGCGCTGCTGGTGCTGTTCGTGGGAGCCGGCTGACCGGCCGATGATGTGGATGGGGACGGGGCGGCGCCTCTGGGTGCCGCCCCGTCCGGCGTTTTGCGGTGCTGCTGTGCCGGGTGGGGCAGGGCTTGAAGTCGCTGCTACGGATTCCGGGGGGGCGTACGTGAAGCGCGTGAAGCGGCGCGTGCGCGACGTGCGCGACGTGCGTGATGCCGCGGAGGTTGGGCCTCGCGACGGTGGGGGCGCCGCACGGCGCTCGGCTCGCCTGGGACAACGGTGCGGGCGCCCCGTCCCTGGCCCCGTCGCAGGGCGTTTCCGCAGGTCGCGCGCCCCGTGCGGGGCGCGCCCCGGAGGCGGGAAGGCGGCGGGAAAGGACCGCCCGGCAGTCCGGTTACCCTGGAAGAGCCCGCGCCGTCCAGTAGCGGGCCTTTTCCTGCCCCGCACCGTCGGACGATGCCGCGCCGCGTCTCCGCGGGTGCCCCGGCCTTCGCCGTCCTGAGGAGTCTTCCGCCCATGGCACCGCCCGCACCCGGAGTGCTCACCTTTGTCGCGCCCCGCGGAGCCAAGAAGCCGCCGCGGCACCTCGCCGACCTCACCCCCGCCGAGCGCAAGGAAGCCGTGGCCGCGATCGGTGAGAAGCCGTTCCGCGCCAAGCAGCTTTCGCAGCACTACTTCGCGCGCTACGCGCACGACCCGGCGGAGTGGACCGACATCCCCGCCGGCTCCCGCGAGAAGCTGCGCAGCGAGCTCCTGCCGGACCTCATGTCGGTGGTCCGGCACATCTCGTGCGACAACGACACCACCCGTAAAACCCTGTGGCGGCTCCATGACGGAACCCTCGTCGAGTCGGTACTCATGCGCTACCCGGACCGGGTGACCATGTGCATCTCGTCCCAGGCCGGCTGCGGCATGAACTGTCCGTTCTGCGCCACGGGGCAGGCGGGGCTGGACCGCAACCTCTCCACGGCCGAGATCGTGCATCAGATCGTCGACGGGATGAGGGCACTGCGGGACGGCGAGGTGCCCGGCGGCCCTGCCCGCCTGTCCAACATCGTCTTCATGGGCATGGGCGAGCCCCTCGCCAACTACAACCGGGTCACCGGCGCGATCAGGCGCCTCACCGACCCCGAGCCGGACGGTCTCGGGCTGTCGCAGCGCGGTATCACGGTCTCCACCGTCGGCTTGGTCCCGGCCATCCACCGTTTCGCGGACGAAGGATTCAAGTGCCGCTTGGCCGTCTCCTTGCACGCGCCCGACGACGAACTGCGTGACACGCTCGTTCCCGTCAACACCCGCTGGAAGGTCCGCGAGGTCCTCGACTCCGCCTGGGAGTACGCGGAGAAGTCGGGACGGCGGGTCTCTATCGAGTACGCCCTGATCCGCGACATCAACGATCAGGCGTGGCGTGGTGACCTGCTCGGGCGGTTGCTGAAGAACAAGCGCGTGCACGTCAACCTGATCCCGCTCAACCCCACGCCGGGCTCCAAGTGGACCGCCTCGCGGCCCGAGGACGAGAAGGCGTTCGTCGAGGCCATCGCCTCCCACGGAGTGCCGGTGACGGTTCGCGACACCCGGGGCCAGGAGATCGACGGGGCCTGTGGGCAGCTCGCCGCGACGGAGCGCTGAGCGTCCCGTCCGCGTCGTCTTCGTTCTGTACGGGGCGGAGGCGCCGTTCGGTCACGGGGCCCTCGCGCGAGTATCCTGACCTCGAACACATGCATATTCCGACAGGGGAGCGCCACAGCGCTGAGAGTGCGGCACCACGTGATGCACGTAAAGGCCGCAGACCCTCTGAACCTCGCCCGGGTCATTCCGGGTAGGAAGTTCGGACCACTCAAGCTGTTGCGCCTTGCCCTGGCGCCGGTTCGCCGGCACCAGGGCAAGGCCGCGTCTCTTCCTGGCCTATCCAGGAGGAAAATCAGTGCCCACCACACGAAACGTCGCCAGGACCGCGTTGGCGTCGTGTTTCGGCCTGGTCGCCGTGGCGGCCTGCGGTTCCGGCGGCGCCGACGAGGCACAGTCGAAGCAGGTCACCCTGATCACGCACGATTCGTTCAACGTGTCCAAGGACGTCCTGGCCGACTTCAAGAAGCAGACCGGCTACACCGTCAAGGTGCTGAAGAGCGGGGATGCCGGCCAGGCGGTCAACCAGGCCGTTCTCTCCAAGGACAACCCGCAGGGGGACGTCCTTTTCGGCGTCGACAACACGCTGCTCTCCCGCACGATCGACAACGGCGTCTTCGCCCCGTACCAGGCGAAGGGGCTGGACCGCGTCTCGAAGGAGTACCAGCTCGACGCGGAACACCGGGTGACACCGATCGACACCGGCGACATCTGCGTCAACTACGACAAGAACTACTTCGCCGACAAGAAACTCGATCCGCCACGCACCTTCGAGGACCTCGCCGACCCCAAGTACAAGAACCTCCTGGTCACCGAGAATGTCGCGACGTCCTCGCCGGGGCTCGGCTTCCTGCTCGGAACCGCGGCCGAGTTCGGCGACGAAGGCTGGCAGGGGTACTGGAAGAAGCTCAAGGACAATGGCGTGAAGGTCGTCGAGGGCTGGGAGCAGGCGTACAACGAGGAGTTCTCGGGCTCCGCGGGAGGCAAGAAGGCCGGAGGCGACCGGCCGCTCGTCGTCTCGTACGCGTCCAGCCCGCCGGTCGAGGTGCTGTACGCCGACCCTCAGCCCGACGAGGCGCCCACGGGGGTGCTGACCGACACCTGCTTCCGGCAGATCGAGTTCGCGGGGCTCCTCGACGGGGCGAAGAACCCTGAGGGCGGGAAGAAGCTGCTGGACTTCCTGATCGGCAGGACGTTCCAGGAGGACCTGCCGCTGCAGATGTTCGTCCGGCCTGTGGCGGACGACGCGAAGCTGCCCGAGCTGTTCACCGAGTTCGGCGCGGAGGCGGACCGTGCGCGGTCGCTGGACCCGAAGAAGATCGCCGACAACCGTGAGGCGTGGGTCAAGTCGTGGACCTCGCTTGTGGTGAAGTGACGGAGCGGCACGCCGCGCCGGGCGCCGCGCGCGGCCCCCAGAGCGGCCCCGTCCGCGGCGTGACCGCGGTGGACGGGGCAGGCAAGGCCCGTCGTCCGGGGGGCGGCACGGCGCAGACCCCGCGCGGTCCGCGACGGGGCGGGCCGCGCCTGCGTCGTCGCGCCGTCGCCGCAGGTGGCGCGCGCCGTGGCCGCTGGACGCGAGCCGCCCTGATGGCCGTCCCCGTGATCTTCTTCGGGCTCTTCTTCGCGTACCCCGTCGCCGCCATCGTCGGCCGGGGTCTGCGGCAGGACGGGACCTGGCAGTTCGCCGCGCTGGGCGACGTACTGGGCGACCCGGACATCGGTCAGGTGCTCTGGTTCACCCTCTGGCAGGCCCTCGCGTCGACAGCACTGACCCTGGCCGTCGCCATGCCGGCCGCGTACGTGTTCGCCCGGTTGGAGTTCCCCGGCAAGGGGCTGCTGCGCGCCGTGGTCACGGTGCCCTTCGTCCTGCCCACGGTGGTGGTCGGGACCGCGTTCCTGGCACTCCTCGGACGCGGCGGCCTGCTGGACGACCTGTGGGGCCTGCGCCTGGACACCACAGTCTGGGCCATCCTCCTGGCCCACGTCTTCTTCAACTACGCCGTCGTGGTGCGTACCGTCGGAGGGCTCTGGGCACAGCTCGACCCGCGGCAGGAGGAAGCCGCGAGGACGCTCGGCGCGTCGCGCTTGCGGGCCTGGCGCACCGTCACGCTGCCCGCCCTCGGGCCCGCCGTCGCGGCCGCCGCCCTGATGGTCTTCCTGTTCACGTTCACCTCGTTCGGTGTCGTGCAGATCCTGGGCGGGCCCGGCTTCGCGACGTTGGAGGTGGAGATCTACCGGCAGACCGCGCAGCTCCTCGACCTCCCCACCGCCGCCGTCCTCACGCTGGTGCAGTTCGCTGCCGTCGGGGCGATCCTCGCCGTGCACGCCTGGACCGTGCGGCGCCGCGAGACCGCGCTGAGCCTGGTCGACGCGGCACAAGCCGTCCGGCGCGTCCACGGGGCGGGGCACCGCCTCCTGCTGGGCTTCGTGCTCGGCACCGTCGCCGTACTGATCCTGCTGCCCCTCGGGGTCCTGGTGGAGCGGGCTCTCGACGCCCCGGGCGGATACGGGCTGAGCTACTTCCGCGCCCTCACGTCGGCTGACGGCGGGGCGTTCCTCGTGCCGCCGGTCGACGCCATCGGCAACTCCCTGCGGTACGCCGCCGTGGCGACCCTCATCGCGCTGGTCGTCGGGGGCCTCGCCGCCGCGGCGTTGACGCGGCGTGCGGGGCGGTTCACCAGGGGATTCGACGCTCTGCTGATGCTCCCGCTGGGGGTGTCCGCGGTGACGGTGGGGTTCGGTTTCCTCATCGCCCTCGACGAGCCCCCGCTGAACCTTCGCGCCAGTTGGATCCTGGTCCCGCTCGCCCAGGCGCTCGTCGGAGTACCGTTCGTGGTGCGCACCATGCTGCCCGTGCTGCGCGCCGTGGACAGCCGCCTGCGCGACGCGGCCGCCGTCCTGGGCGCTTCACCGTGGCGGGCCTGGCGAGAGGTTGACCTGCCACTGGTACGCCGGGCGCTGTTGGTCGCCGCCGGGTTCGCCTTCGCCGTGTCGCTCGGCGAGTTCGGCGCGACCGTCTTCATCGCGCGCCCCGACAACCCGACGCTACCGGTGGCCGTGGCCAGGCTGCTGGGCCGCGCCGGCGACCTCAACTACGGACAGGCCATGGCTCTGTCCACGATCCTCATGATCGTCTGCGTCGTCTCGCTGCTGCTCCTGGAGCGGGTCCGCCCGCCGTCCCGCGGGACGGGCAGCGCCGGGGCGCCACTCGACCGAACCGGAGCGTTCTGATGGCCGATGAACCACGGCGCGCGGACGGGCACCGTACCCGCACCGAGGCGCCTGCCGCGCAGACGGAGCGGGACGCCGCGCGCCCCGTGGCGCCGCTGCTGGAGCTGGACGGGGCGTCGGTGCGCTTCGACGGGGCGCCGCACGCCGCGCTCGGCGCGGTCGACCTCCAGGTGGATGCGGGCGAGATCGTCTGCGTGCTGGGGCCGAGTGGAAGCGGTAAGTCCACACTGCTGCGCACGGTGGCGGGGCTCCAGGAGCTCGATGCGGGGCGGGTGCTGCTGGAGGGGAGGGACCAGGCAGGCGTTCCGGCGCACCGGCGCGCCGTGGGGCTCATGTTCCAGGACCATCAGCTCTTCCCGCAGCGCGACGTCGGCGGCAACATCGCCTTCGGGCCCCGAATGCACGGGGCGACGCGCCAGGAGCAGAGCGACCGGGTGGCGGACCTGCTGCGGCTGGTGGGTCTGCCCGGAGCCTCGGGCCGCGCCGTCAGCACGTTGTCCGGCGGCGAGCAGCAGCGGGTGGCCCTGGCCCGCGCGCTGGCGCCCCGTCCGCGCCTGCTGATGCTCGACGAGCCGCTCGGTCAGCTCGACCGCAGCCTTCGGGAGCGCCTCGTGGTGGAACTGCGCGAGCTCTTCGCCACCCTCGGGACGACCGTGCTGGCGGTGACGCACGACCAGGGGGAGGCGTTCGCCCTGGCCGACCGGGTGGTGGTGATGCGCGAGGGGCGCATCGCCCAGTCGGGCACGCCGCTGGAGGTGTGGCAGCGGCCGGTCGACGCGTTCGTGGCCCGGTTCCTCGGTTTCGACAACCTCGTCGAGGCCACCGTGGCCGACGGCGCGGCAGACACGCCCTGGGGCGAACTGGCCGTACCGCCCGGGGCGCCGCGGGGGAAGCGGGAGGTACTGATCAGGCCCACCGGTGTCCGCCTCGTGGAGGTGGGGCGCGGTCTTGCCTGCACCGTGGCTGCCCGGACCTTCCGGGGCACGCACGTCTCGCTCCGCCTGGAGCCCGCGACAGGGCCGGAGCTGGAAGCCGCGTGCACCTTGCGGGAGGCGCCGGAACCCGGGGCGGAGGTCGGAGTCGTCTTCGACCAGGACGACGTGGTCGTCCTGGGATAAGAGCAGGCCGGCGCCTTCGCCGGGAGGGTGGTGGCCCGCCGCTATGCGATGGCGCGCGCCCGTACGGTGCCGTACGGGGCGGCGTGATAATGCCGTGCCGGTCAGCGGGGCCGCGGCTACGCTCCGGCCATGACAAGCACGGATCTTTCTACGACCGGTACTGCGACGAAGTGAACGTGCAGACGGCACTGCTGCGGCAGGCCATGGCGGGAGCTGATCTCCGGGCACGCGTGCCCACGTGCCCGGAGTGGACGCTGCGCGAACTCGCGGTGCACGTGGGCGGTGCGACGCAGTGGGTGGACGAGATCGCACGCGGCCGAGCGGCGGCCGAGGTGCCGGAGGAGGCGGTCCCCGCGTTCACGGGGCCGCCCGCCGCGGACGGGCCCGGGGCCTTGGATGCGTGGTTGGCTGAGGGAGCCGAGGCGGCCGCGGAGGCACTGAGGGAAGCGGGGCCCGGGCGGAAGAGTGGACCTGGTCCTGGGATCAGAGCTCCAGCTTCTGGGCGCGGCGGCTCACCCACGAACTCCTCGTCCACCGCGCCGACGCCTGCCTCGCGGCCGGCGCGCCCTTCACGGCCGACGCCGAGCTGGCCTCGGATGCCGTGGACGAGTGGCTGGAGATCGTCGCGTACGTGCAGCGGAGTGTCCCGGGCGATCCCGCCGCCCAGCTACGGGGCGACGGGCGCACTCTGCATCTCCACGCGACGGACGGGGCGGGCGGCGTACGGGGGGAGTGGCGCGTCGAGCTCACCGACGAAGGGTTCACGGTGAGCCCGGATCACATGGAGGAGGCCACGGTGGAGCTGCGCGGGCCGATGACGGAGCTGACGCTCGGCTTCTATCGCCGCATGCCCGTGACCGGTGGACGCCTGGAGGTGCGGGGCGATCGTTCGCTCCTGGACTTCTGCTGGAGCGGGCGACTTTCGAGTGAGGCGAGGGGCGACGTCGCGCCGTGGCTGCTGGGTCGCGGGGCGCGTGGGACGAGCCGTCCTTGCTCGCCCCGTCGCTCCGATGGCGCGGATGGCGATGCCCCGTCACCCGCGCCGTCCATGGCTTGACGGGCGGCCCGTGCGCCTCACTCTGACGCTCGCTCAGCCTTCGACGACCGACGGGTCCATCCAGACGACCTCGAAGTGGTGGCCGTCCGGGTCGAAGAAGGCGCGGCCGTACATGAAGTCGCCCTCCTCCTGGGCCTCACCGGCGGGGGAGCCGCCGGCGGCGATGGCCTTGTCGACGAGCTCGTCGACCTTCTCCCGGCTCTCGGCGCTCAGCGCCAGCAGCGCCTCGACCGTCTGGGAGGAGTCCGCGATCTGCTTCTTGGTGAACTGGCCGAACCGTTCCTTCGTCATGATCATCAGCACGATGGTGTCGCTGATCACGACGGACGAGGTGGTGTCGTCGGAGAACTGCTCGTTGAGGGAGTACCCCAGCTCGGTGAAGAACTTCTTCGACGCTTCCAGGTCGTGCACCGCGAGGTTGACGAAGATCATCTGCTGGTACATGGCTGTCCCCACTGATAGGCGGAGGACGGGGTGGCCGTCCCTCCTGCGGCGCAGGTGACCCGGAGGTTCCTGCGTTTCATGGTGGTAGACCAGGCTCGGCCGCGGAACTCATCGATGAGGCGGTACGGACGTGCCGATTTCTTCGCCACAGGGCTGGGCGTGGGATGTCGGCGGGCGGCGGGACCATGCAGCGGCCCAGCACGACTCACCCGCGGAGCGGAGCCGCCGCCAGGGTGGCCGCCGCCCAGGTGAGCGGGACGAACACGACCACCAGCGTCAGGGCCCGGAGCGCCGCCGCGTTGCGCAGCGCGGAGGCACGGGCGCCCAGCCGCAGCAGCGCGGCATTGGCCGACGCGCGCGACCTCCTGGCCTCGACGCCGGCGCTGAGCAGGGTCGCGAGTGCGCAGCCGGCCACCAGCACGCCACCGAGCGCGGTCAATGGCCCGGCGGCGGAGGCACCGGTGCCCGCCCCGTGGAGTGCGGTGGAGGCGAGCGCGCCCGACGCCACGGCACAGACCACGCCGAGGGGACGGCCGATCCGGGTGGCCTCCTCCTGGAGGCCGCGCCCGGCGAGCAACCGCACCGCGCCTGGCTTCGCCGATTGCAGCAGCCGTCCGCAGAGATGGGTGAGGCCCGGTCCGGCGAGCGCCAGCCCCAGCGCGGTGAGGGCCCAGCCGAGTACGCCGCCGAACGCGCTCGACTCCGCGCCGCCCGGCAGCGGAACGTCTGTCCCGTCACCGCGCGACGTACCTCCCGTTGCCCAGGTCTCCACCGCCAGCCCCGTGGCGAGCAGGGCGACGCCCCAGGGGAGCCCCGTCGGCACGGGCAACGGGGCGGCCGGCTCCGTCCGCGGGGTGGACGGAGCGGACTCCCCCTCGCGGGGACGCAGCGCCAGGGCGCTGGCCGTCGACGCCACGACCGGCACGACCGCCAGCAGGGTCAGCGCGGCGGCCAGAGGCAGCGGCTGGTCCGCGGCCAACATGTCGGCGGCCGCCCCGTCGAACGGCAGCCCCGTCAGATCGCCCCGCAGATGGAGGAAGAACAGCAACGCGACCACGGAGCCGAGGAGGCTGGACAGCGCCGTGGACACCGCGGCGAGCCCGGCCAGCGCCGCGGGCCCCAGTCCGAGGGAGGAGAGGCCGTCGCGGGGGCGCGTGGCCGGGTCGTTGCGGGCCATGGCGACGGCGAAGTACACCGTTGCGGTGAGCGGTACGAGGCACCAGGCGAGCCGGAGCAGGGCGCCGCCCGCCCCGGGGTGCGCCAGAGCGTGGCTCAGGGCGCTCAGCATGAGGAAACCCGTGCCCGCCGACGCCGCGGAGACGAGGAGTCGGCCGCAGAGGACGAACGGGTGGGCGCCGCGGGTCAGACGGAGAGCGAGCACGCTGCCCGGCCTTCCTGCTCGGGGGCGTCGGGAGCGCCGTCGGTCCGGCCGTCGCTCAGCCGCACTTCGCGGTCGGCGACGGACGCGGTGTCCGGGTCGGCGGTCGCGATGACGACCGTGATGTCGTGGGAACGCGCCGCCGAGACCAAGGCGCGCAGCGCGTGGTCCCTTGTGGGACGGCGCAGTGCGATGGTGGGCTCGTCGGCGAGGATGGCGTCGGGATCCATGGCGATGGCCCGCGCGATGCAGACGTGCTGGCGCTGTGCGTAGGCCAGGGCGTGGGGGCGCTTGCGCGCCACCGCTCCGAGATCGAACTGGTCGAGCCACTCCATCGCGGCGTTCTTCGCGGCGCGCCGCGGCGTACCGCGCAGGAGTAGGGGGAGCGCGGTGTTCTCCCAGGCGCTGAGTTCCGGGACGAGATGAGGCTCCGAGTCGATCCACCCCAGGTGTTCGCGCCGGAAACGCTCCCGCTGCGACGGCGTGAGGCTGTGGACCGGCATGTCGTCGAACCACACCTCGCCCTCGTCGGGGGTGATCTGGCCGGAGAGGCACCGCAGCAAGGTGGTCTTCCCGCACGCCCGGGGCCCCGTGACCGCGAGGATCTCGCCCGCGCGCACCCCGAGCGTGATGCCTGCGAGGGCGGGAGTGCCGTGATGCGCGTGGTGTAGGCCGACGGCTCGCAGTAGGTCGTCGTCGGGTGGGGCCGCCATGGTGACACCTCGGTTCCGTGAGCACGGTGCGGCCGACGCGGCTCCGCGGGCCCACGGGGCGGGGCAGATGCGGTGCACGGGGCGGTCGCCCTACGGAAGGGAACCTAGGGACGCCGCGCGCGGAGCATCGCACGCACACGGCCCGATGCCGCACGTTCCCACTCGAACGGGTGGCGTCGGGCCGCCGGGGGAGAGGGAGGCGGGAGTACGCCGTACGCGGCTACGGGGCGCGCTGTAGCAGGGGCGCGCAGCGGGGCGGGCGTCGTGCCTGCGACGGGACGGGGCGGTACGGGGTGGCGCCGCCCAGTGCCCCGTACGAGACGGGCCGACCTGCACTGTGCGTAAGGGGTGACGTCCGGCGAGGGGCCTCGCGTCCAGGGGCTCCCGCACCAGAGGAGGCCCCCGCAGGGGGGCGGTAAGGAATGACGGCGCGCAGCGCCCCGTATCGGATGAGCCGCTTGGTCCGTCTGGCGCGGCGCCCGCCCAGCTGAGCCGCAACCCTCGAAGCATAGTAAGGAGTGACGTCGCGCAGCACCCCATACCTAACGTCGCCCCGCCCGGACGCCCCACTTAACGGGGCGCGCCCCGCACGGAGCCCGCCCCGCACGGGGCGCACCCCGCAACACCTCAGAGCTTTGTCCAAGCCTCCGTAAGTACCCCTCGGAGGATCCCCTCGATCTCGTCGAACGTCGACTGGTCGGAGATCAGCGGCGGGGCCAGCTGGATGACCGGGTCGCCGCGGTCGTCGGCGCGGCAGTACAGGCCGTTGTCGAAGAGCGCCTTGGAGAGGAAGCCGTACAGGACGCGCTCCGTCTCCTCGTCGGTGAACGTCTCCTTGGTGGCCTTGTCCTTGACGAGCTCGATGCCGTAGAAGAAGCCGTTGCCGCGGACGTCGCCGACGATGGGCAGGTCGTGCAGCTTCTGGAGAGTCGAGAGGAAGTTGTTCTCGTTGTCGAGGACGTGCTGGTTGAGGCCCTCGCGGTCGAAGATGTCGAGGTTGGCCAGGGCGACCGCGGAGGAGACCGGGTGGCCGCCGAAGGTGTACCCGTGCAGGAAGGTGTTGTCGCCCTGGTAGAAGGGCTCCGCCAGGCGGTCGGAGATGATGCAGGCGCCGATGGGTGAGTAGCCCGAGGTCATGCCCTTGGCACAGGTGATCATGTCCGGGACGTAGCCGAACTTGTCGCAGGCGAAGGTGGTCCCGAGCCGTCCGAACGCGCAGATGACCTCGTCGGAGACGAGCAGCACGTCGTACTGGTCGCAGATCTCGCGGACCCGCTGGAAGTAGCCGGGCGGCGGCGGGAAGCAGCCTCCGGCGTTCTGCACCGGCTCCAGGAAGACGGCGGCGACGGTCTCCGGGCCCTCGAAAAGGATCTGCTGCTCGATCTGGTCGGCGGCCCAGCGACCGAAGGCCTCGGGGTCGTCACCGAAGAGCGGCGCGCGGTAGATGTTGGTGTTGGGCACCTTGTGCGCGCCCGGCACCAGCGGCTCGAACGGGGCCTTCAGCGCGGGCAGTCCGGTGATGGACAGCGCGCCCTGCGGCGTGCCGTGGTAGGCGACGGCACGCGAGATGACCTTGTGCTTGGTCGGCTTGCCGGTCAGCTTGAAGTACTGCTTCGCCAGCTTCCACGCCGTCTCGACGGCCTCGCCGCCGCCGGTGGTGAAGAAGACCTTGTTCAGGTCGCCCGGCGCCTCGTGGGCCAGCCGCTCGGCGAGCTCGACCGCCTTGGGGTGCGCGTACGACCAGATGGGGAAGAACGCCAGCTCCTGCGCCTGCTTCGAGGCGGCCTCGGCCAGTTCGGTGCGGCCGTGTCCGGCCTGTACGACGAAGAGCCCCGCCAGTCCGTCCAGGTAGCGCCGCCCCTGGTCGTCGTAGATGTAGGTGCCCTCACCCCGCACGATGGTGGGAACGGGCGCGCTCTCGTACGACGACATGCGCGTGAAGTGCATCCACAGGTGGTCGTACGCGGTTCGGCTGAGGTCCTTGCTCACGGCTATCGGGTTCCCCACATGTAGGTCTGCTTCTTGAGCTTCAGGTAGACGAAGCTCTCGGTGGAGCGCACGCCGGGGAGGGCCCGGATGCGTTTGTTGATCGTCTCCAGGAGGTGGTCGTCGTCCTCGCAGACGATCTCCACCATCAGGTCGAAGGAGCCCGCGGTCATCACCACGTACTCGCACTCGGCCATGGCCGACAGCGCCTCGGCCACCGGGTCGAGGTCGCCCTCGACGTTGATGCCGACCATCGCCTGGCGGCGCAGTCCCACGGTGAGCGGATCGGTCACCGCGACGATCTGCATCACGCCCTGGTCGAGCAGCTTCTGGACGCGCTGCCTCACGGCTGCCTCGGAGAGGCCGACGGCCTTCCCGATCGCGGCGTACGGGCGGCGCCCGTCCTCCTGGAGCTGCTCGATGATTGCCAGGGACACGGCGTCGACGGACGACGAACCGCTCCCGTTCCTGGAGTCTGCGCTTCGACTGGCCACGACCTCACTGTGCACGAGGTCTCGTCGTTTTCGCAAGGCGGTACCGATGTAATTCGTTGTCGCCGCGTCTCTCAGGTACCGATTTCGCAGATACTGAGGGTTGGCTATGTTGAAAACGTCGCCGTACGGATTAGGGTGGGTGTCTCATCCACTGGACATCCGACAGGAGGCCGGCAGTGACCGAGCTGGGACAGCCGCGCACGCTACGCAACTACATTGCCGGGGAGTTCAAGGACGCCGCCGACGGGCGTACGACCGAGATCATCAACCCCGCCACGGGGGAGGTCTACGCGACCGCGCCGCTCTCCGGCCAGGCCGACGTCGACGCCGCGATGGAGGCCGCCGCAGCGGCCTTCCCCGCCTGGCGCGACACCACCCCGGCCGAGCGGCAGAGGGCGCTGCTGAAGATCGCCGACGCCTTCGAGGAGCGGGCCGAGGAACTGATCGCCGCGGAGTCGGAGAACACCGGCAAGCCGCTGGGCCTGACCCGGAGCGAGGAAATCCCTCCGATGGTCGACCAGATCCGGTTCTTCGCGGGCGCCGCGCGGATGCTCGAAGGACGCTCCGCCGGGGAGTACATGGAGGGCCTCACCTCCTTCGTACGCCGCGAGCCGATCGGCGTCTGCGCGCAGGTCGCCCCGTGGAACTACCCGATGATGATGGGTGTCTGGAAGTTCGCCCCGGCGCTGGCCGCGGGCAACACCGTCGTCCTCAAGCCGTCCGACACCACCCCCGCGTCGACCGTGCTGATGGCGGAGATCATCGGCTCGATCGTGCCCAAGGGCGTCTTCAACGTCATCTGCGGCGACCGCGACACCGGCCGCGCGATGGTCGAGCACCCGACGCCCGCGATGGCCTCCATCACGGGCTCCGTACGCGCCGGTATGCAGGTGGCCGAGTCCGCGGCCAAGGACCTCAAGCGGGTTCACCTGGAGCTGGGCGGCAAGGCGCCGGTCCTCGTCTTCCAGGACGCCGACATCGCCCAGGCCGCCTCGGGCATCAGCGAGGCCGGGTTCTTCAACGCGGGCCAGGACTGCACCGCGGCCACCCGCGTCCTGGTCCACGAGTCGGTCCACGACGACTTCGTGGCCGCTCTCGCCAAGGCCGCCGCCGACACCAAGACCGGCCGGCCGGACGACGAGGACGTGCTGTACGGCCCGCTCAACAACGCCGACCAGCTCGCCAAGGTCTCCGGCTTCGTCGACCGCCTCCCGGCCCACGCCAAGGTCGAGGCGGGCGGCCACCGGGTCGGTGACAAGGGCTACTTCTACGCCCCGACCGTGGTCAGCGGCCTCAAGCAGGACGACGAGATCATCCAGAACGAGGTCTTCGGCCCCGTCATCACCGTCCAGTCCTTTCGCGACGAGGACCAGGCCCTCGCCTACGCCAACGGCGTCGAGTACGCCCTGGCCTCGTCCGTCTGGACCAAGGGCCACGGCCGCGCCATGCGCCTCTCGCGCCACCTCGACTTCGGCTGCGTGTGGATCAACACCCACATCCCGCTGGTGGCCGAGATGCCGCACGGCGGATTCAAGAAGTCCGGTTACGGGAAGGACCTGTCGGCGTACGGCTTCGACGACTACACGCGCGTCAAGCACGTGATGACGTCGCTGGAGGGCTGAGCCCCGGCGACGTGGTGAAGCAGTACGGCCGGCGCCGCCCCGTTCGCGGGGCGGCGCCGGTGTGTTCGCGGGGCGGGGCGTGCGCGTTTGCGGGGCGGCTCGGCGGGGCTGGGCGGCGCCGCGTTTGCGCAGGTACGGGGCGGCGTACGGGGCGGGGCGCGCCTGGTGCGACGGTGCGGCGGGGCGGGGTGCGGCGCGCCCACCGTGGCGTCAGCCCAGCGCCGGTATGCCGAACCGCGCCGCGACGGCGCCGCCCGATTCCTTCGCGGTGGTGCCCGTCACCCCGTACACGACGGTGCGGGACAAGTCCCGGGTGGCGGCGATGGCGGAGTTGTAGCCGGGGCATGCCCCGGTCTTGCCCCACCCGACGAGGCCGTCGCCCAGGTCGAACCGCTCCAGGCCGGCGCTCATCGTGGCGCCCTCGATGTCCGGCACGGTGAACATCTCCTTCAGCTGGGGGCGGGGCACCGCCTTGCCCGCGAACACGCCGATCAGGAGGCGTTCGAGGTCGGCGGGTTGAGGCCTCGCCGCGCGCCCCGTGCGGCCCACCGCGGAATGCCCCGTACGGGGCGGGCGACCAGGCAGTCTGCATGCGGCGCGGGGTTTCCCGCGGGCGTCTCGTACGGGGCGGCGTCGCACCTCGGGCGGCCCGTACGGGGCGCGCCAAGGCGCACGGCGCCCGCCCCGTGCCATGAGCAGGACGCACCGCATCGGGCCAGGGCGCTGGACGGAACGTCCATTGCCCTGGCCCGGTTCCCGGCGCCATCCCGCGCTGGTGCGAACGAACCTGAGGAACTCTCCGACCCGTCGTTCCCTGCTCGGCGTCCTCGGCGCCGCTGCCGCCGGTGCGGCACTCACCTCCTGCGGCGTGCCCGGCGCCTACGTGGCCCCGGAAGGGCGGTCACGGCGCGACGAATCCGCCCCCGACGACGCGATGCGCCGCCGGCTCGTGATCGCCCGGGACATCACGTCGGCGGAGCGCAGGGAGTTCGGGAAGCGATGGAACGCCATTGCCGGGCTGTGAGGGTGCGAGGCAACGCGGCGTCGCTGAACGTGCCCGACGGGGCGCGCACGGGGAACGCACGGGGCGGCGCGACGGTAAGGGCAGCGCCGCGCCGTGTCCCCTTACACGTCGATGGCGGGGCGCCGCGACGGACCGAGGAGCCCGCGCAGGACGTCGACGCGGTTGGTGGTGACGGAGTCGGCGCCCAGGTCCAGCAGACGGCGCATGGAGCGCTTGGTGTCGGGGGTCCAGACCGACACCAGCAGGCCGTCGCGGTGCGCGCGGTCCACCAGCTCCCTGCTCACCAGGCCGAACCGGTAGTTCAGCCAGCGGGGCCGTAGGGCGGAGAGCAGAGCGGGGCGCGGCGGCGCCAGCGTGGTCCAGGTCAGCGCGGTCTCCGCGGCCCCGTCCAGCGCCCGTACCTGGAGCATGGTCCGGGCGTCGCCCGTCCAGTACACGCGCTCGGCCGCCCCGCAGTCCCGTACCGTACCGATCACGGCGGCCACGTCCCGGCGCGACGGTGTGCCGGGCAGGTCGATCATGAGCCGGCTGTCCCGCGTCACCCTCAACGCCTCGTCCAGACGCGGAAGCCTGCCGGCCGTCAGGCCGGACACCTCCTCGGCCGACAGCGAGGCGAGGTGCCGCTCGTGCCCCCACAACCGTTCGAGGGTGGCGTCGTGCAGCAGCACCGGTACCCCGTCGCGGGTCACGCGTACGTCGGCTTCGATGGCGTCCGCCCCGTGATCGAGCGCGGAGCTCAACGACGGGAGGGTGTTCTCCCTGACCCGGTACGGGTCTCCCCGATGGGCCACGGCGACGGCGCGGGGCGGCGCGGGCGCCGTCCCCCTGGAGGACTTCGTGCGGTGCGCGGTGGACATGGCCACTATGCTGCCCGACGGGGCGCCGCACCGCCTCAGTGGCTCACCCCTGGGCGAGCCAGCTGTCCGTCCACGCGTCGATCTCCGCCGAGATCCGGTCCTTGCCCGCGCGGTCCAGGAACGACGCCTCGACCGCGTTCTTGGCGAGATCCGCGACGCCGCGTTCGTCGAGGCCGAGCAGACGGGCGGCCACGTCGTACTCGCTGTTGAGGTCCGTACCGAACATCGGCGGGTCGTCGCTGTTGATCGTCACCAGTACGCCCGCGTCCACCAGCTTCTTCAACGGGTGCAGCCCGATCTCGCTCACGGCGCGGGTCGCCACGTTGGAGGTGGGGCAGACCTCCAGCGGGATGCGGTGCTCTGCCAGGTACCGGAGCAGCTCCGGGTCCTGGGCGGAGCTGATGCCGTGGCCGATGCGCTCCGCGCGCAGCGCGTGGACCGCCTCCCAGACGGTTTCGGGGCCCGTCGTCTCACCCGCGTGCGGCACGCTGTGCAGCCCCGCGTCGATCGCCCGGTCGAAGTACGGCTTGAACTGCGTCCGCGGAACGCCGATCTCCGGTCCGCCGAGCCCGAAGGAGACCAGGCCCTCGGGGCGCAGGTCCAGAGCGAGCCGGGTCGTCTCCTCGGCCGCCTCCAGCCCCGCCTCGCCCGGAATGTCGAAGCACCAGCGAAGGACGATGCCCAGCTCCGCCTCGGCCGCCTTCCGGGCGTCCTCTATGGCCTCCATGAAGGCGCGCTCGTCGATGCCCCTGCGGGTCGAGCTGTACGGAGTCACCGTCAGCTCCGCGTAACGGACGTGCTGGCGCGCCATGTCCCGGGCGACCTCGAACGTCAGGAGGCGGATGTCCTCCGGCGTCCGGATCAGATCGACCACCGAGAGGTAGACCTGGATGAAATGGGCGAAGTCCGTGAAGGTGAAGTAGTCCGCCACCGCCTCCGGGTCGCTGGGCACCGCTGAATCCGGGTGCCGGGCCGCCAGCTCGGCGACGATCCGCGGGGAGGCCGAGCCCACGTGGTGCACGTGCAGTTCGGCCTTCGGCAGGCCCGCGATGAAGGCATGCAGACGGGTCACGGTGTCCTCCGGCATCTGGTCCAGGCTCCGCCGTCCGGAGTGTGCCTCCGGGCGGGCCGGAGCCATCCTAGGCGGAGGCCGGGCGGCAGTTGCATGGCCCGTAGCATGGCCGGACACCGGCACGAGGGGGTGGGCGCGATGCCCGAGAACGACCAGCAGGCGGAGCAGCACCGCCAACACACCGACCAGAACCATCCCGCCACGGTGATCGAGGTGAACGTCCCGGACGATGCGGATGCGGGGCCGCGCGGGGCGGACTTCGGCCAGGCGGACGGAGGCACAGCGCGCACGGACGGGGCGGAATCTGCCGACGCTCCGGGGCCCGGCTTGTCGCTCACGAAGAGCACGGACGCGGCTCCCCCGGCGGCCGACGGACCTAAGGCCGGCGTGGCGGCCGACGCCGCGTCAGCCGAGGACGCCGCCGTTGCGGAGCCGCACGAGCCGCGGGACCTGTGGGCGCCGCCGAACCCGGCGGACCGGGCACCCGGGCCCGCACCGGACGGGGCCCAGCCGCTGGGGTCCGGCTTCGGCGCGCCCGGGGCGCCGCCCGCCCCGAACGGCGTCGGGGGTCCTTACGGGGCGGCCACGTCCCCCACGTCCCCGGGCTTCGGCGGGGCCGTACCGCCTCCGCCGATCGGCCCCGAAGGCCCGGGCCCCGCCCCGGTCGGCCTCCCGTCGCAGGGTCCGCTGCCGCAGCAGGGCCCAGGATTCGCGCCGTACGGGTCGCACCACGCGGGCCCCGTGCCACCTCCGTACGGGGCTGCGGGCCCGCGCCCCGCAGCCCCGTACGGACCGGGCTACGGCGCGGCCCACGCGTACCCCTCGCCGTACGCCCACCACGCCTGGGGCTGGCCGCCGGGCCCCCGGAACGGCATGGGTGACGCGGCGCTGGCGCTCGGCATCATCGGCCTCGTCCTCTTCTTCGCCTTCCCCCTGGCGATGGTGCTCGGTGTGCTCGCCCTGGTCTTCGGAGGCATCGGCCATGCCCGGGCGCGCCGCGGTGAGGCCAGCAACCGGGGCCAGGCCCTGGCCGGGATGATCTGTGGTGGTGTGGCCCTGGTGCTGGCGACGCTGGTACTGGTCCTGGTCGTCACCATGGACGGCGAGGAGACGGAGGGGCGTCAGGAGGAGAGCGGGTACTCGGCGACATCGGCGCGCTGAGACAGCCGGTTGCGGCTGGCCTCGTCGCGTGTAGGGCCCCCGCCTGTCCCTCGGCGGGGCGCTTGTGCGCAGCGCCGTCCACCACGACGAGCGCACTGCGGGGTGGAGCACTCCGCGCGCCCCGCGACGCCGCTCCTCGCGCCCCGTCGCCCCGTCGCGGCCGATCACAAAACCGCAGGTCGCCCGCGACGTACGGGGCGCACACGGGGCGGGCGCCGCAACCTACGGCGCGCCCACCGCCCGGCACCATTACGCCACCCCGACGCCGCCACCCGCCTCCTCACCGCAGCCGATCCCGCGCCGCCATCAACGCGAACCCCAGCAGGTTCAACCCACGCCACCGCCCCGGGTCACCGATCCGCTCGTCGCTCCTCGCCAGGCCGACGCCCCAGATCCGGTCCACCGGGCTGGCCTCGACCAGGACCCGCTCGCCGGTCCCGACGAGGAAGTCCCGGAGTGCGGGATCGGAGCCGAACTTGTGCGTGCTGCCCTCCACCACCAAGGCGAAGCGCGCCTCGTTCCACACCCGTTCGTCGAAGTCGTGCACCAGGCGCCCCGCGACCTTGACCTCCGCCGGGGTGGAGGCACCGAGCGCGCGGCGTTCCGCCTCCGCGTCGCCGAAGAGGCGGGCCTTGCCGGCCATCATCCAGTGCTCGGCGGTCGCGTAGCGGATTCCGGACACCGTGAACGGCGACGGCCACCACTGACTGAGGCAACTCGCCCCGAGCTGCCCGTCGCGTCGGGGCGCATGGCCCCAGAAAGGCAGGTACTTCACCGTTCCGCCCGCGCCGGTGTACCGGATCAGGTCATCGCGTGAGGTGATGGTGTCCATGCACGGGAGCGTCGCACGCACACCCGGCACGGCGTCCGGGATTTTTTCCGCCGAGCCTCGACACATGGTCGGTCGACATGGCGGGGGCGCTACAGATTCCGTTGCTTAACCAAATGGCAACAACGGAATCACTTGTTGAGGTGTGAGCTTTCTGTCAGGATCGGCAGCCACACCGAGCCGGAGCTACGCCGTGACCCGGGGGCCGGGGCGCGCGGCGGAGGAGAGCGACATGCACGAGAACCGCTTCCAGGTGAACGACCGTCTCGCGGCCGGCGCCCAGTTCATCGCCGGAGTACTGCGACGCGGAACGTCAGGAACCAGCCACACGGTCGTCGACCCGGCCACCGGCCGCCCGGTCCACACCTACGAACTCGCCGGCACCGAGGACGTGGACGCCGCCGTCGCGGCGGCCCGCGGTGCCTTCCCCGCATGGTCGCGCGCGACGCCCGGCGAACGTTCCGACGCACTGCACGCCTTCGCGGCCGTGCTGGGCGAGCGCGCCGAGGAGTTCGCCCAGGCGGAGTCCCTCCAGTGCGGCAAGCCCCTGAAGCTCAGCCGGGAGTTCGACGTCCCGGGCACCGTCGACAACGCGGCGTTCTTCGCCGGCGCCGCGCGCCACCTGCGAGGATCCTCCGCGGGGGAGTACAGCGGTGACCACACCTCGTACGTACGCCGCGAGCCCGTCGGCGTCGTCGGCTCCATCGCCCCGTGGAACTACCCGCTGCAGATGGCCGCCTGGAAGATCCTCCCGGCTGTCGCCGCGGGCAACACCATCGTCCTCAAGCCCTCCGAACTCACCCCCTTCACCTCCCTCCTCTTCGCCGAGGCCGCTACGGCCGCCGGGCTCCCCGACGGGGTCGTCAACATCGTGAGCGGCGCGGGCCTCGGTGCGGGCGAGCACCTGGTGGGCCACGACGACGTCGCGATGACCTCGTTCACCGGTTCCACCGCCGTCGGCCGACGCGTGGCCGAAATCGCCACCGCGGGCGTCAAGCGGCTCCACCTCGAACTGGGCGGCAAGGCCCCGTTCGTCGTCTTCGACGACGCGGACCTCGACGCCGCGGTCCAGGGCGCCGTCGCCGGCGCGCTCATCAACACCGGCCAGGACTGCACCGCCGCGACCCGCGCCTACGTGCAGCGACCGCTGTACGACGCGTTCGTCGCCGCCGTCGCCGACCTGATGGCCACGGTCCGCGTCGGCGACCCGTTCGACGCCGCCACCGACATCGGCCCGCTCATCAGCCACGCGCACCGCGACCGCGTCGCCGGATTCGTCGACCGGGCCCGCTCCTACGCCCGCGTCGTCACCGGCGGCGAAGCCCCCGGCGGGGACCTCGCCGCAGGCGCCTACTACCGACCGACGCTCATCGCCGACGCCCCGCAGGACAGCGAGGTCGTCCAGGCCGAGATCTTCGGCCCCGTCCTCGTCGTGCTGCCCTTCGACAGCGACGACGAGGGACTGCGCCTCGCCAACGACACCCCGTACGGACTCGCCGCCTCCGCCTGGACCCGCGACGTCTTCCGCGCCGGGCGGGCCACGCGGGAGATCCAGGCCGGATGCGTGTGGGTCAACGACCACATCCCGATCCTCAGCGAGATGCCGCACGGCGGATACAAGGCCTCCGGATTCGGCAAGGACATGTCGGCCTACTCCTTCGAGGAGTACACCCAGATCAAGCACGTCATGTACGACAACACCGCCGTCGCGCGGAAGGACTGGCACCGCACCGTCTTCGGCAGCCGCTGACCGGTCCGAGCCGCCCCGTACGGGGCGGACGCCGCGCACCGCCGCCGCCCCGCACACCCGCCACGCACCGCCGTATCTCCCCCGTATCCGCACCGCCGCGGTCACCGGAGCCGGTCCCCGCCGCTCCCGGTGACCGCCCCTTTCGAAAGGGACCCCGCGCATGGAGCAGTACGAGCCCGACCGCCTCACCCCGGCCCAGTTGGCAGCGATGCGGCGCGGCTTGCGCGCCGGTGTGCCCCGGACCCGTAGCCCCCTCAGCCGGCGCTCCCTGCTGCGGGCCGCGGGCGGCGGGGCGCTGGCCGTCGGCGGGCTGGGCACGCTCGGCGCCTGCGGCATCCCCCCGGCGGCCGGGAACGCCCAGGCGGGTTCGTCCGAGGACCACTCGGCGAAGGAGAAGCGGCTGAACTTCTCCAACTGGACCGAGTACATGGACCTCTCGGAGGACAAGAAGAGCCGTCCCACCCTCGACGGCTTCCAGCGGCGCACCGGCATCAAGGTCAAGTACACCGAGGACATCAACGACAACGTCGAGTTCTTCGGCAAGATCAAGCCGCAGCTCGCGGCCGGGCAGGACACCGGACGCGACCTGATCTGCGTCACCGACTGGCTCGCCGCCCGCCTCATCCGCTTCGGCTGGGTCCAGAAGCTCGACCCCGCCAACCTCCCGCACGCGTACACCAACCTGTCGCCCCAGTTCCGGAACCCGGACTGGGACCCGGGGCGCGCGTACAGCTACCCCTGGCAGGGCATTTCCACCGTCATCGCCTACAACGCCAAGGCCACCAAGGGCAAGGAGGTCACCTCCGTCCAGCAGCTCCTGGAGGACCCGGCGCTCAAGGGGAGGGTCGGTCTCCTCTCGGAGATGCGCGACACCGTCGGGATGACCCTGCTCGACTCCGGCAAGGACCCCGGTGACTTCTCCGACGACGACTTCGACGCCGCTGTCGCCCGGCTCCAGAAGGGCGTCGACAGCGGCCAGATACGCCGCTTCACCGGTAACGACTACACCTCCGACCTCGAATCGGGCGACCTCGCCGCCTGCCTCGCCTGGGCCGGTGACGTCGTCCAGCTCGCCGCCGGAACCCCGGACGTCCGCTTCCACATCCCCGACAGCGGCTACGTCACCTCCAGCGACAGCCTGCTGGTGCCCAACAAGGCGCGGCACAAGACCAACGCCGAGAAGCTCATCGACTACTACTACGAGCCCCGCGTCGCCGCCGAACTCGCCGCGTGGATCAACTTCGTCTGTCCTGTCGACGGAGTGAAGGCCGAGCTGGCCAAGATCGACAAGGAAGCGGCCGAGAACCCGCTGATCGTCCCGGACAAGGCCATGGCCGCGAAGTCGCGCTCCTTCCGTTCGCTGACCTCCAAGGAGGAGCAGCGGTACGAGGCGGCCTTCGCCAAGCTCACCACCTGAGCCTTGCCGCCGCACGTCGCGCGCGCCGTTTCCGCAGGTCGCGCGCCCCGTACGGGGCGCACGACGCCGCCCCGTACGCGAGCGTCCCGCCGCACGCTACGCCGCGCCCCGCGCCGCCCCGTCGTACTCCGCCCCGCCCCCGCGCCGCGCCCCGTACGGCGCGGACGACGCCCTCTCCTTCGCCCCTCCAGCCCCCGGGACCACTCCATGACCACCGACCGCGGCGGCGACGTCCGCCTCTCCGGGATCAGCAAGACCTACGGTTCGTTCACCGCCGTCCACCCGCTCGACCTGACCGTGCCCGCCGGGTCGTTCTTCGCCCTGCTCGGCGCATCGGGCTGCGGCAAGACCACCACGCTCCGCATGATCGCCGGCCTGGAGGAACCGACCACCGGCACCGTCCTGCTCGGGGACCGCGACGTCACCGGGCTCGCCCCCTACAAGCGCCCCGTCAACACGGTCTTCCAGAGCTACGCCCTCTTCCCGCACCTCGACGTCTTCGAGAACGTCGCCTTCGGCCTGCGCCGACGCGGCGTCAAGTCGGTGAGCGGGCAGGTCGGCGAGATGCTCGACCTGGTCGAGCTCGGCGACTTCGCCCGCCGCAAGCCCCACCAGCTCTCCGGCGGCCAGCAGCAGCGCGTCGCGGTCGCCCGCGCCCTCATCAACCACCCTCAGGTGCTCCTCCTCGACGAGCCCCTCGGCGCGCTCGACCTCAAACTCCGGCGGCAGATGCAGCTCGAACTCAAGCGCATCCAGACCGAGGTCGGCATCACCTTCGTCCATGTCACCCACGACCAGGAGGAGGCCATGACCATGGCCGACCAGGTCGCGGTCATGAACGGCGGCCGCGTCGAACAGCTCGGCGCCCCAACCGACCTCTACGAGACCCCGCGGACCACCTTCGTCGCCAACTTCCTCGGCACCTCCAACCTCGTCGCCGCCCGCTTCGACGGCCGCAGCGGCGACGACCTCCTCCTGCGCGCCTGCGACGCGCCGCTCACCCTGCCCGCCGCGCGCAACGGCGCCGCAGCCACCACCGGCCCCGTCCTGCTCGGCATACGCCCCGAGAAAGTCTTCCTCGTCCCCGCGGCCGACGCCGCGGGCATCCCCGACGGCCGCAACCGCCTCACCGGCACCATCACCGCCACCAGCTTCATCGGTGTCTCGACCCAGTACGTGGTCGACAGCCCCGTCTGCGCGGGCTTCGAGGTCTACGTGCAGAACGTTGAACGCGACACCCGCCTCGTCCCCGGCGCCGACGTGGTCCTGCACTGGAACCCGGCGCACTCCTTCGGCCTCGACGCCGCCCAGGACATCGACGCGGGCAGCGCCTCGGTGGAGGAGGACGCCGCCGCATGACCACCACGCTGACCAAACCGCCCGGCGCCGCGCCCGCCTCCCCGCCACCGCCTCGCCCACGCAAGCGGCGCGGACGCTTCACCCCGTACTGGCTGCTGCTCCCCGGCATCCTCTGGCTGTTCGTCTTCTTCGCACTGCCGATGGTCTACCAGGCGTCGACCTCGGTGCAGACCGGTTCCCTGGAGGACGGCTTCCAGGTGACCTGGCACTTCGCCACGTACTGGGAGGCGCTGGCCGAATACTGGCCCCAGTTCCTGCGCTCCGTGCTGTACGCGGGCGCGGCCACGGTGCTCTGCCTGGTGCTGGGGTACCCGCTCGCGTACCTCATCGCGTTCCGCGCCGGGCGCTGGCGCGGGGTGGTGCTGATCCTGGTGATCGCGCCGTTCTTCACCAGCTTCCTCATCCGCACCCTCGCCTGGAAGACGATCCTCTCCGACGGCGGCCCCGTCGTGTCGGTGCTGAACAGCCTGGACGTCCTCGACGTCACAAGCTGGCTGGGCCTGACCCAGGGCGATCGGCTGCTCGCCACGCCGCTCGCAGTCGTCTGCGGCCTCACGTACAACTTCCTGCCGTTCACGATCCTGCCGCTGTACACCTCGCTGGAGCGCATCGACGGACGGCTGCACGAGGCGGCGGGGGACCTGTACGCGGGGCCCTTCACGACGTTCCGGAAGGTGACGTTCCCGCTGTCGATGCCCGGGGTGGTCTCCGGGACGCTGCTGACGTTCATCCCGGCCAGTGGCGACTACGTCAACGCCGACCTGCTCGGATCCACCGACACGCGCATGATCGGCAACGTCATCCAGACACAGTTCCTGCGCATCCTCGACTACCCGACGGCCGCCGCGCTCTCCTTCATCCTCATGGCCGCGATCCTCTTCGTCGTCACCTTCTACATCCGCAAGTCCGGTACGGAGGAACTGGTCTGATGAGCTGGCTGCGCCGCAACCTCGTCGTCATCGCGGGCCTCATCACGCTCGCCTTTCTGATCCTGCCCAACCTCGTCGTGCTCGTCTTCTCGTTCAACAAGCCCAAGGGACGGTTCAACTACGCGTGGCAGGAGTTCTCCCTCGACGCGTGGCGCGACCCGTGCGGCGTCGCCGACCTGTGCGGATCGCTCTCGCTCAGCCTGCAGATCGCCGGCTGGGCGACGCTGGGCGCCACGGTGCTGGGCGTCATGGTGGCGTTCGCACTGGTCCGCTACCGGTTCCGGGCGCGCGGCACGGTCAGCGCGCTGATCTTCCTGCCGATGGCGATGCCGGAGGTCGTCATGGCCGCCTCGCTGCTCACCCTCTTCCTCAACATGGGCGTGCAGCTCGGCTTCTGGACGATCCTCATCGCCCACATCATGTTCTGCCTCAGCTTCGTCGTCACCGCCGTCAAGGCCCGCGTCATGTCGATGGACCCGCGCCTGGAACAGGCCGCCCAGGACCTCTACGCCGGACCGGTGCAGACCTTCCTGCGCGTCACGCTGCCCATCGCCGCCCCCGGCATCGCGGCCGGCGCCCTGCTGGCCTTCGCCCTGTCGTTCGACGACTTCATCATCACCAACTTCAACGCCGGTTCCACGGTCACCTTCCCCATGTACGTGTGGGGCTCGGCGCAGCGTGGAACGCCTGTCCAGATCAACGTGATCGGCACCGCCATGTTCGCGGTCGCCATCGTCCTCGTCCTCGCTGGGATGCTCATCGGCAACCGGCGCAAGAAGCAGGCCCGGTGACCGGCGCGGAGCGCCCCGTACGGTGCGGCGCACGTCGCGCGGTAAGGGGCGCTCCGCGGCGTCACCTCGTACCGCGCATACATCGCAAGGGAGTTGACATCATGGCCGCACGCGCCATGACCAGCAGGTCCGCCGCTCTGTCGGACGCTTCGCCCGTCCCCTACTGGCTCGACGATCCGGGGCGCCCCGCCCCCGAGCCCGGCCTCACCGGTGACGCGGGCTGCGACCTCCTGGTCGTGGGCGGCGGCTACAGCGGGCTGTGGACGGCACTCCTCGCCAAGGAACGCGACCCCGGCCGCGACGTGCTCCTCCTGGAGGGCCGCGAGATCGGCTGGGCGGCGTCAGGCCGCAACGGCGGGTTCTGCGCCGCCTCCCTCACCCACGGCGTCGCCAACGGCCTCTCCCGCTGGCCCGGCGAGATGCGGCTCCTCGAAGAGCTCGGCGCCCGCAACCTCGACGCCATCGAGTCCGCCGTCCACCAGTACGGCATCGACTGCGATTTCGAACGCACCGGGGAGATCTCGGTCGCCACCCAGCCGCATCACGTGGCGGAGCTGCGCGAGCTGTACGAGGAGATGGACGACGCGGGCCTCGCCGCGGGCTCCGAACTGCTCGACGCGGACGCGCTGCGCGCCGAGGTCGACTCGCCGACCTTCCTCGGCGGGCTCTGGGACCGCGACGGCGTGGCCCTCGTCGACCCGGCGAAGCTCGCCTGGGGCCTCAAGGCCGCCTGCATGTCACTCGGCGTACGGATTCACGAGAACACGCCCGCCACGTCGCTCTCGCGCGGCGGCGCCGGGATGACGGTGCGCACGCTGCGGGGCGGCACCGTGCGGTGCGCCCAGGTCGCCCTCGGCACCAACGTCTTCCCCTCCCTCGTCCGCCGCACCCGCCCCCTCACCGTGCCGGTCTACGACTACGCGCTGATGACCGAGCCGCTCAGCGCCGAACAGCTCGCCGCCATCGGCTGGCACAACCGCCAGGGCCTCGGCGACAGCGCCAACCAGTTCCACTACTTCCGGCTCTCCTCGGACAACCGCATCCTCTGGGGCGGCTACGACGCGATCTACCCGTACGGCGGGAAGGTCAGCGCCGTCCTCGACCAGCGGCCGGAGACCTTCGACCGCCTGGCCGACCACTTCTTCCGGTGCTTCCCGCAGTTGGAAGGCGTCCGCTTCACCCACGCCTGGGGCGGCGCCATCGACACCTGCTCACGCTTCTCCGCCTTCTTCGGCACGGCGCACGGCGGGCGCGTCGCGTACGCGGCGGGGTACACGGGGCTCGGTGTCGGGGCGACCCGCTTCGGGGCCGACGTGATGCTGGACCTGCTGAGCGGCGAGGAGACCGAACGGACCACCCTGGATATGGTCCGCACCAAGCCGCTTCCGTTCCCGCCCGAGCCCTTCGCCTGGACCGGAGTGGCGCTGACCAAGTGGTCGCTGGCTCGCGCCGACGAGCGGGGCGGGCACCGCAATCTCTGGCTGCGGGCCATGGACCGGATGGGGATGGGGTTCGACAGCTGAAACGAAGGCGGCCGCGACGCCGACCGCGGGGCGTGACGATCGCGCGGTGTGCGTAGGCGGCGGCGTCGCGACGTAGGCCTTACTTACCTGCCTGGTCCGTAGGGGGCTGCGTTGCGGCGTAGCCCTTACCGCCCCTGCTCGGCGTCGCCCCGTGTCGCGGTGCCCGCCCCGTGTCGCGGTGCCCGCTCCGTGTCGCGGTGCCCGCTCCGTGCATCCACGTAGCGCTCCTCCCCCCAGTTCATGTGAGCCGCCTCACTGAGAATGGCGCCCCGAATACGCGTAATGCGCGGGGCGCGAACAGCTCTCCACTGATGACGGAACGTCCAACAGTGAGAGAGGGAGAGCCATGACGGCATTCCAGACCAAGGCGGCTGTCGACTGGCTGCTGTCGGCCGCGCCGGACGCGGCCGCTTGCCGCCGGCAGTGGGAACGGGGCCCGCACGGCATGGTCCTGCTGCCCGCGGGCGCGCTCTGGGACGTGCTGATCCTTCCCGGGGGACTGGGCCACCCCACCCTCGACGTCCTCAGCCGCTGCGCCGGAAGGTCAGGTCCCGTACTCGCCGGGTCCGGAGGGGAACGGCTCGGGTTCTTCGTGCCGCCGGGGACCGCGTCCCGGTGGCTGGGCACGGGCGTCCGGGCTGTGGGGCGTGGTACGTGGATCGTCGTACCGCATCCGGGGCGGGCCGCCGGGGTGGTGCGCTGGCTGGTACGGCCGGACGGTTCCGGCACGCTCAACGATCCAGGGCTCCTGGAGCTCGCCATGCACGAAGCCGTGGTGGGGGAGGGGCGGCGCGGCGGGGAGTGAGAGGTCATCAGTGCGTCGGAAGGGTCTGGGCGGTGCGATTTCGGGGCGTGGGCGTCCGGGACGCCTGGCCTCCCGTGGGGTCCGATGCTTCGCTCCGCGTCGCTCGCCCTGGGTGCTGTGCGGCTGTCAGAGGTCTTGGCAACCGTATTGGTCTGGACCAAATTGGCGCCAAGTTGTCGTACCGTCACGCGCCGCTCCCTCCTCACCCCACATCCGGAGAATGCCGTGAACCGTCGAACCGTCTCGTCCCGGTCACCCCGTCCCTCGCGGCGTGGCCGCGTCCGTGGCGCGGCAGCCGCTGTCGTCGCGGCCGCCGCGATCGGCGGCCAGAACGGGCAGGTGCGGCTCACCACGCAGCAGGCCCGGGACACCTTCGTCGAGTCCGTCAGCTCCATCATCGACACCTACGGCCTCGACGGCCTGGACATCGACTTCGAGGGCCACTCCCTCTCCCTGGACGACGGCGACACCGACTTCAGAAACCCGACCACCCCGGTGATCGTCCACCTCATCTCCGCTCTGCGGACTTTGAAGGACCGTTACGGCGACGACTTCACGCTCACCATGGCTCCGGAGGCCTTCTTCGTCCAACTGGGGCACCGGTACTACGGTTCCGGGCCCTGGGGCGGCCAAGACCCCCCGAGCCGGCGCCTACCTGCCCGTCATCCACGCTCTCCGCGACGACATCACCCTGCTGCACGTCCAGGACTAAGAACTCCTAACGGAATGATCTTCGAGGTGGTTGGATCGCTCCGGGAGTGTTGATCTGGAGGTGTGCGGTGGCGCGTCCGAAGCCGTGGGACGTCGACGATGAGCTGTGGGCGCTGATCGAGCCGCTGTTGCCCAGGGTCGAACGCCGGGTCCGGCATCCGGGGCGCAAGCGGCATCCGGACCGGTTGGTGTTCCAGGGCATCCTGTTCGTGCTGCACACCGGCATCGCCTGGGAGCACCTGCCGCAGGAACTCGGCTTCGGGTCGGGCATGACCTGCTGGCGCCGGCTGGCGGAGTGGACCGAGGCCGGAGTGTGGCCCCGGCTGCACGAGGTCCTCCTGGCCGAACTGCGGAGCGCGAACGCCCTGGACTTTTCCCGAGCGGCGGTCGACGGCTCCCACATCCGCGCGTTAAAAGGGGGTCCAAGACAGGACGAAGTCCCGTCGACCGGGGCAGGGCGGGCAGCAAACACCACCTGATCACCGACGCCACCGGCATACCGCTCGCCGCCACCTTGACCGGCGGTAACCGCAACGACGTCACCCAGCTCATCCCGCTGCTGCAGGCCGTGCCGCCGGTGCGGGGCAAGCGCGGCCGGCCCCGGCGCCGCCCGGAGGTGGTGCTGGGTGACCGCGGCTACGACCACGACAAGTACCGCCGCCTGGTCTGGGACCTCGGCGTGAAGCCGGTGATCGCTCGGCGCGGCACCGAGCACGGCTCCGGTCTGGGCACCCAGCGCTGGGTCGTAGAGCGCGCCTTCGCCCACCTGCACTGGTTCCGCCGCCTGCGCATCCGCTGGGAGATCCGCGACGACATCCACGAAGCCTTCCTCACGCTCGGATGCGCACTCATCTGCTGGCGACGCCTGAAGTCATTCCGTTAGGAGTTCTAAAACTCGGGCCCGATCATGGGACTGGACGGCCAGCACCACACGATGGGCTGGGCGGACTTCCACGTCGCCATGACGGACATGCTGCTCACCGGGTTCCCCGAGGCGGGCGACGCGGACAAGATGTTCCCCGCGCTCCGGCCGGAGCAGGTGGCGATCGGCATGCCCGCCTCGTCCCAGGCGGGCAACGGGCACGTGGCGCCCGCCGAGGTGGAGAAGGCCCTCGACTGCCTCACCGAGGGCTCGCGATGCGACACGTACACGCCGCACGGCACGTGGCCCGCGCTGCGTGGCCTGATGGCCTGGTCCATCAACTGGGACCGTTACAACGGGGACGAGTTCTCGGCCACCTTCGACCGGTACTTCCGCTGAGGCCGGACTGCTTCGCAGGGGCGCCGCGGGGTTCTGCGGGCTTGGCTCCAGTCGCCCCGTAGGGCGCCGCGCGGGGCGCCCTACGGGGCGGGCGACCTGCGGTTTCTCGTGCGCTGCGGGGCGTGACGGGGCGCGCCCCGCAGCGGGCGGCGAAGGGCCCGGCCCCGCCGGTCCACGCCGCCCCGCGCTCCGCAGAACAGCGTCACGCCACGTTCGCGCCCCGCCGCCGGAGCAGTATCCGAGCCGAGGCGGCAGCGCCCCACAGCAGGAACACCCCGAGCGCCCAGCTGGCCGCGACGTCCAGCGGCCAGTGGTACCCCTGGCGGACCAAGCCGTAGCCGACGGCGCCGTTGAACACCGCGCAAGCGGCGACGAGAGACCACCACAGGCGCACCGAGGCCACGGCACCCCGCAGCAGCAGGACGCACGCCCCGAACGCGACGCAGGCCGTGGCCGCGTGCCCCGAGGGGAAGAAGCCGGTTCCGCCCATGGCGGGCGGCCCCGGACGGTCCGTCAGCACCTTGGCCAGGCTCACCAGCGGCGGTACGAGGGCCATCGCGAGCCCGGTCGCCACGGGCAACGCCCACCGGTACGGAGCGGCGCCGCCTCGTCTCGCCCACAGCCGGAGCAGCACGATCAGCGCTCCCAGCAGTACCGGCCCCACGAGCATGCCCCCGGCGTCGGCGAAGAACTCGGCCAGGCCCTCGGGGAACGAGCCGCCCCGGATGCTCCGTCCCAGCCGTTCGTCGGCGGACAGCAGCGGGCCGCGAGTGACCACCTGCCACGTGCAGAGCGCGAAGAACACCACGCAGACGGCGGGAGTCGCCCAGGCCGTGAACCGGAAGCGCGGTGGGGGAGGGAGAGGAGGAGTCGGCCGGCCCGGAACAGGGGGGGAGGTTCCGGGCCGGCCGACCAGACCGGTGGGCCGCGCGCCCCGGGGGGTGTGGGGCGGGCGGCGGTCCGATCCATGAGGAGTTCCGGAGCGCGAGACCCCGGTGTGCGCGAAGGCACGGTCAGGACGGTGCTGAACGCGCCCCGTCCCGGAGCCGCCCACAGAGCCCTGCGGGCGGGGTGTTTCTCTCATCTGTGCTCAACCTACGGCAGCTGCCCGGCAGCCGACAGAGGCAATCCCCGGCCGACATCGCCCTCGCACACCTTCTTCACAGGCTCCGCGTGCGGGGCCGGCCGCGGGCCGTGACGCGGCGCCTCGTTCCGCCCCGTCGGCGCCCCGTCGCCATGCCGGGCGCGCGGCGCGCGGGGCGTACGGGGCGGGGACAGGGCGGGAGTGGTGGGGCGTTCGCCGCGGCCATCAACGTGCTGGTGCGGAGCAGGTGCCCCGCACTGCCCCCGCGTCGCGATCAGAGGGCGGCGAACGCCGCCTCCAGGACGTCCAGGCCGTCCGTGAGGAGGTCCTCGCCGATCACCAGCGGGGGGAGGAACCGCACGACGTTGCCATAGGTGCCGGTGGTCAGGACGAGGACGCCCTCCGCGTGGCAGGCCTTCGCGATCTTCGCGGTGACCTCCGGGTTCGGCTCCTTCGTGCCGGACTTGACCAGCTCGATGGCGATCATGGCGCCGCGGCCCCGGACGTCGCCGATGATGTCGAACTTCTCCTGCATGGCCGTCAGCCGCGGCTTCATGATCGCCTCGATGCGCTGCGCCTTGGCGTTGAGGTCCAGCTCGCGCATGGTCTCGATGGCGCCGAGCGCACCGGCGCAGGCCACCGGGTTGCCGCCGTAGGTGCCGCCCAGGCCGCCTGAGTGCGCGGCGTCCATGATCTCCGCGCGCCCCGTCACGGCGGAGAGCGGCAGGCCGCCGGCGATGCCCTTGGCGGTGGTGATGAGGTCGGGGACGATGCCCTCGTCCTCGCAGGCGAACCACTGGCCGGTGCGGCAGAAGCCGGACTGGATCTCGTCGGCGACGAAGACGATGCCGTTGTCGGACGCGTACTGCCGGATGGCCGGCAGGAAGCCCTTGGCCGGCTCGATGAACCCGCCCTCGCCGAGCACCGGCTCGATGATGATCGCCGCGACGTTCTCCGCGCCGACCTGCTTGTCGATCTGCTCGATGGCCTGCGCGGAGGCCTCGGCCCCAGCGTTCTCGGCGCCGGTCGGCCACCGGTAGCCGTAGGCGACCGGTACTCGGTACACATCCGGGGCGAACGGTCCGAAGCCCTGCTTGTACGGCATGTTCTTCGAGGTCAGCGCCATGGTGAGGTTGGTGCGGCCGTGGTAGCCGTGGTCGAAGACGACGACCGCGGTGCGCTTGGTGTAGGCGCGGGCGATCTTCACCGCGTTCTCCACCGCCTCGGCGCCGGAGTTGAACAGCGCCGACTTCTTGGCGTGGTCGCCGGGGATCAGCTCGGCGAGCTGCTCGGCCACCTCCACGTAACCCTCGTAGGGGGTCACCATGAAACACGTGTGGGTGAAGTCGGCGAGCTGCGCCGACGCGCGGCGGACCACGGCCTCGGCCGAGGCGCCCACCGTGGTCACGGCGATGCCGGAACCGAAGTCGATGAACCGGTTGCCGTCGACGTCCTCGACGATGCCGCCGTCGGCGCGGGCTGCGAAGACGGGCATCACCGACCCCACGCCCGCGGCGACGGAGGCGGTACGCCGCGCCTGAAGCTCCTGCGACTTCGGACCGGGGATGGCAGTGACGACGCGGCGCTCCTGCGGGAGGGTGCTCATAAGGGCTCCTGGAGGGTCGGACGCTTCCGAAGTCAGCGCGGGGTCTGGATTCCGAAGCTTTCGATGGCTTTGTTCGCAGGCTAGGGCTGCGCACCGGGCGGGGGCATGCTCCGATCAGGAGAAGTGCAGGCGTGTCGTTGTCCGCCCAGGACAGTGGCGCGGGGCGTCCGGTGGACGAGGACGCCCCGACACCTCTCGGGGCAGTCGGCGCGCGCCCCGCTCCCTACCGTCCTCGACGCGGGCCCCGCCCCCCGCCACGTCGCGCGCCCCGCACCGCCCGGTCCCGCCCCGTCCCGCCCCGCGAAGGCCCCGTACGCAGCCCCGCCCCGCCCACGTTTCCGCAGGTCGCCCGCGCAGTACGGGGCCACGGGGCGTCGGGGCAGTAGATTGGCGACCGGGACTGACGGACCGGCAGGCCAGGGGGCAGGACGGATGGACAACGACGGCAGGTACGAGACGCGCGACGCTCAGGGGCCGCCTCCGCCGCGCCCCCCGGGGCCCCCTCCCTCCGTACCGCCTCCGGCCACCTCGCCGACCCCGCCCGTCCCGCCCGCTCCGCGCGACGGAGGCGCGTCCGCGGACCCCCGCGACCGACCCGGCCCGCCGCCCCGTCCGGCCACCGCCCCCGACCTGGTACCGCCCCGTCCCGCGGGCGCCCCGCCCGGCGCCTCGCCGCCCGACGGAGCCTCCTTCGTCGCCTGGCTGCGGACCGAGCGGCCCGCCGCGGGCCCGGGGATCTGGCGGTACGGGCACACCCCCCGCCCCGACGAGGAGCCGGAGCCCACCCCGGGACGCCAACTGGTCAGCGGGGCGCTCATCGCCTTCCTCGTCGGCTGGCTGGTCTGGTCGCTGTTGTGGAACGGCTACCTCGGAACCTGGTGGCTCCTCCCGCTGGTGCTGATCACGCCCGATTCCTGGCGCTTCGACCAGGGCTTCCTCACCGTCGTCGTGTACTACGCCTACTACGGCCTCATCGTCTTCGGCATCCTCACCGTCGTCGCCCGCCTGGGCCGCTGGGGCGAGGTGTGGCGCCGGTACGGCCTCCCCGCCTGGCGCCGTGCCGTACCGGCCGCCCCGTCGACGCCGCCGGCCCCCGAGGAGGATCCCGCGCAGTGGCCCCAGCTCCGCGCAGGCGGGGCCCCCGACGCGGCGGACCGCCTCGCCGCGGAGACCGGGTCCGGCGGTATGCGCGACGTGGACCACGCCCGCATCACCCGCGCGTGGCAGGCGGTCCGGGCAGGCCGCCGCTCCCGTGAGGAGTTCACCCGCGCCGTCCTGGCCGAAGGGGCGGGGGCCTGCCCCCACCCGTCCGGAGCCCGGGACCTCCCCGGCCGCTCCGCCGAGCACGACCTCGTCACCGGCCAGGTCCGCGTCGGAGAGGTCGGCGACACGCCACGCAACCCGTACGCCTTCCGCGGCGCCGGACTGGCCCTCGGCCCCGAACTGCTCGGCACGTCCTTGCTGGCCGTGGGCCCCGTGGGGGCGGGCAAGTCGGTGCGCCTCGTGCGGCCCGTCGTGGAGAACCTCTGCCTGCTGGCGCTGGCCGGCCGCGCCGCTGTCGTTGTCGTCTCCGCGGCGGGCTCGCCCGGCGCGGGCTCGGCCGAGCAGTACGACGTCGTGGTCCGGCCCGGTCATCCGGACTCCGCCTACGACCTCGACCTCTACGGAGGCGCGTCCGACCCCGACGAAGCCGCCGCCGTCCTCGCCGAAGCCCTCGTGGGCGACCTCGCCGACCCGCACACGGGCGGCGACACCCGGCGCTCGACCACCGTGCTCGCCCAGCTGATCGGCCCCTTCGCCACCGTCCACGGCCGTTTCCCGTCCGTCCCGGAACTGCGGGAACTTCTCGACGGAGCCCCCGCCACCCTGACCGCCCTCCGCAAGGACCTGGAGGATCTCGGCGACACCACCATGGTCCGCGAGCTGGACGCCCGGGCGCGCCAGGCCGGCAGCCCACACGACCCCGGCCCGGTCCTCGCCGACCGCATCGCGCTGCTGGACCGCCCCGCCTTCGCGACGTTCTTCGACACCAGCGGCCGGACCCGGCCGTTCTCGCTGCGCGCCGTGGACCACCCGGTGCGGGTCCGCATCGACCTGCCCGAGCGGGGCCACGCCGACGCGTCGCGCATCCTGGCGCGCCTCGTCCTCGCCCAGTTCACGGAGAGCGTGGCGGCGCGCGAGGACCGTTCACTCTTCGCTTGCCTGGTCCTGGACGACGCCACCGGCGCCGTGACGCCGCAGACGGTACGCAGCCTGCAGCGCCTGCGCTCGGCCAACGCCGGCGCGGTACTGACGCTACGCACCCTGGAGGAGGTGCCCCGTACGCTGCGCGGCCCGTTGCTGGGCGCCGTCGGCTGCCGCGTCGCCCTCTCCGGGCTCACGCCCTGGGACGGGCAGGACTTCGCCGAGGTCTGGGGCAAGGAGTGGACGGAGGCCCGCGACGTCACCGACCGCCAGATCGTCGCCGACGAACCCCTGACCAAGGCCGCCCACTTCATTCGGCGCGCCATCACCGGCAAGGCACCCACCGCGCAGTCCGTGACGGTGCGCCAAGTCGAGCGCGAACGCTGGTCCGCCTCCGAACTGGCGCACGCCGTGCCCCCCGGCCACGCTGTCCTGTCCCTGACGAACGTACGAGGGGAGTACGCGCCGCCACTCCTCGTCGACCTGCGGAAGTGAGCCGGCGGGGCGCCGCGTCGCGCCCCGCACGCCCCGTACGCCGCGAGGCGGACCGCGCCTTGCGGGGCGCTTCTGCTGGGAGCCGAAGGGGGCGACGCGGCGGGGCCCGCTTCTACGGTGAGGCAGAATCGAAGGCGGCGCTTCATACGCCGCGTCCAAGATCTCCCCGGTCCCTCGTCGGCCCAGCCGTCACCAGAAGGACATATGCCTCCCACGCTCGCCTCCCTCGTCCATCACTCCGCCCTCAAGCTGACGGTGCGCGCGGGCGAGGCGCGCCTCGCCACCCCGGTGCGCTGGGCGCACGCGAGCGAGCTGGCCGACCCGGTGCCGTACATGGAGGGCGGGGAGCTGCTGCTCATCACGGCGCTCAAGCTGGACGCCGAGGACGCCGAGGCGATGCGCCGGTACGTGAAGCGGCTCGGCCAGGCCGGGGTCGCCGGGCTCGGCTTCGCCGTCGGCGTCCACTACGACACGATCCCCGACGCCCTGGTGAACGCCGCGGCCGACGAGGGCCTGCCGCTCCTGGAGGTGCCGCGGCGCACCCCCTTCCTCGCGATCAGCAAGGCTGTCTCCGCGGCGATCTCCGCCGAGCAGTACCAGGCCGTCACGGCGGGGTTCGCCGCCCAGCGCGACCTCACCAAGCAGGCCCTCAGTGACGGACCCGCCGGACTCCTCGCGGCCCTCGCGGGGCAGGTCGACGGCTGGGCCGCGCTCTACGACGCCACCGGCGCCGTCGCCGCCTCCGCCCCCGACTGGGCGGCCCGCCGAGCCGCGCGGCTCACCCCCGAGGTGGAGCGCCTGCACGCGCGGACGCCGCCCGCGAGTCTCGTCGTCGGGGGCGAAGCGGACCGGGTCGAGCTGCACACGCTGGGGACCTCCCGGCGCCCGCGCGCCGCGCTCGCCGTCGGCACCGGGGCGCCGCTGGGCACGGCGGAGCGGTACGCGGTGCACTCCGCCATCGCCCTGCTGACCCTCACCACCGAGCGCTCCCGCTCGCTCCACGACGCCGAGCAGCGCGTCGGCGCGGCCGTGCTCCGCATGCTCCTCGCGGGCGAGCCGGAACACGCCAGGACCGCGGCGGGCGGCCTCTACGGGGACCTCCTCGACGCCCCGTACCGGCTGATCATCGCCGAGGCGGTCTCCGCCAGCGCCGCCCGCGCCCACGCCGACGGCCGCACCACGCCGCACGGAGCGCTCCCGCCCCGCGGCGGCCCCGCCGCCCCGTCCGGCGCGGCGCGCACCGCCGACGTGCCCCGCCCCGTGGCGGGGGAGCGCGCCGTCTCGGCGCCGGTGCGTACGGGCGAGCCCCCGGTCGGCTCCCTCGCCGCCCTGGCCGAACACGTCGAGGCCGCGGCGGCGCGCGCGGGCGAGGCGCTCCTCGTCGTCCCGGACGGCGAGCGGCTCGTCCTGCTGACCGCGGACGGCGGCGCCGCGGCGCGGGCCAGCGTGGCATACGCCGAGGCCCTGGACCAGGCCCGCACCACCGGGCAGGCGCCGGCGGGAGGCGCCGACGAACCGGTCATGGGCCTCTCCGCTCCGGCCGGGCCGATCGCGGCCGCCACCGCCTACCGGCAGGCCGAGCAGGCGCTCTCCGTGGCCCGCCGCCGTGGCCGGGCCCTGGTGGAGCACGAGGACGTGGCCACCGGCTCGGTGGTCCAGCTGCTCGCCGACGACGCCGTCCGCGCCTTCGCCGACGGTCTCCTCCGCGCCCTGCACGAGCACGACGCGACGGGGCGCGGTGACCTCGTCGCCTCGCTGCGCGCGTGGCTCTCCCGCCACGGCCAGTGGGACGCGGCCGCGGCCGAGCTCGGCGTGCACCGGCACACGTTGCGGTACCGCATGCGCCGGGTGGAGGAGATCCTCGGCCGATCGCTGGACGACCCGGACGTCCGTATGGAGCTGTGGCTCGCCCTGAAGGCCACCAGCGGCACGGAGTAGCGGGGCGCTCCCCGCTCCGTTCCCACGGCACCCCCGGGGCGCGGCGACATCCCGCGCGGAGGGCCCCGTACCGCCCCGTGCCTGCGCGCCCCGCCTCGCCCCGCCACGCCCCGCCACGCCGCGCCCGCCACGCCGCGCCCGCCACGCCGCGCCCGCCACGGCGCGCCGTGGCCTCGCCCCGACGAGCCCCGCACTGCCATTCCGGAGTGGCACCGCCCGCGACTCATCCGCGCCGGACAAACGACGCTGCGCACCGGGGCCCCTACGGTGGGCTCAGACACCGTTTTGCCACCGTTCCGGGTGTGCGGCGCCACGCCGGGCCGCGCGCCGTACCGCACCGGTCGTCCACCGGAACGGGCCTGAACCACCCACCGACTGCGGAAGGGCCGGAAATCTGATGACTTCCCCTCACGCCTTCTGGCTCGCCGGCCGCCAGGCCGCCGGCGACACCACCTTCGACGTGACCAACCCCTGGGACGGCCGGCTCGTCGGCACGGTCGCCGTGCCGACCGAGGAGCAGGTGGAAGAGGCCGTCGCCGCCGCCCACGCGGTCCGCGAGGAGTTCGCCGCGACGCCGGCGCACGTACGCGCCGCCGCGCTGGACCACGTCGCCCGCCGCCTCGTCGAGCGCACCGAGGAGATCGCGCAGCTCATCTCCGCCGAGAACGGCAAGCCCATCAAGTGGGCGCGGGGCGAGGTCGGCCGTGCCATCTCCGTCTTCCGCTTCGCCACCGAGGAGGCCCGGCGGTTCAACGGCGGCGACGCGCAGCGCCTCGACACGGACGCGGGCGGCACGGGGCGGCTGGCGCTGACCCGGCGCTTCCCCCGCGGTGCCGTGCTGGGCATCGCGCCGTTCAACTTCCCGCTCAACCTGAGCGCGCACAAGGTGGCCCCCGCCATCGCGGTGGGCGCGCCGATCATCCTCAAGCCCGCCCCGGCCACGCCCCTCTCCTCGCTGGTCCTCGGCGAGCTGCTGGCCGAGACCGACCTGCCCGTCGGCTCCTGGTCGGTCCTGACCGTGCCCAACGACCGGATGCCCGCCCTCGTCCAGGACGAGCGGCTGCCGGTGATCTCGTTCACCGGTTCCGGGCCCGTCGGCTTCTCCATCCTGGAGTCGGTGCCCCGCAAGCACTGCACCCTCGAACTGGGCGGCAACGGCGCGGCGGTCGTCCTCGGCGACTACGCCTCCGACGAGGACCTCGACTGGGCGGCCTCCCGCATCGCCACCTTCGCCAACTACCAGGGTGGCCAGTCCTGCATCTCCGTGCAGCGCGTCATCGCCGACGCGTCGCTGTACGAGCGCCTCGTCCCGAAGATCGTCGCCGCGGTGGAGGCTCAGGTCACCGGCGACCCGTCCGACCCGTCCACCGACGTCGGCCCCCTGGTCAGCGAGGCCGCCGCGCAGCGCCTCGAGGCCTGGGTCGACGAGGCGGTCAAGGACGGCGCCACGCTGCTCACCGGCGGTACGCGCGACGGCGCCACGTACGCCCCGACGGTCCTGGCCGACCTGCCCGAGGACACCACCCTCTCCTGTGAGGAGGCGTTCGGCCCCGTGCTCTCGGTGCAGCGCGCCGACGGCGAGGAAGCTGCCTTCGCCGCCGTCAACGACTCCAAGTACGGCCTCCAGGCGGGCGTCTTCACCCACGACCTCCAGGCCGCCTTCCGGGCCCACCGGACGCTCGAGGTGGGCGGCGTCATCATCGGCGACGTGCCGTCCTACCGCGCGGACCAGATGCCGTACGGCGGGGTGAAGGAGTCCGGCGTCGGCCGGGAAGGCGTGGCCTACGCCATGGACGACTACACCTACGAGCGCGTCATGGTGCTCACCGGACTCGATCTCTGAGCAGCCCGACCGCCCCGTGCGGGGCCGGACGCCACGGTGCGCCCGGCCCCGCACGGCGTTCGGTGGAGCCGTCCCGTCGCTCGTCCCGGCCGCTACGTCGGTCGCCTACGCCGCCCTGCCCCGCCGCGGACCGCCCCCGTAGGCTGCCGCACACCATGACGCAGAAACCGCCCCCGGCCCACCGCGCCGCGCCCCGGCGCCCCGGCGCGAGCGCGCCCCGCGCCGCACGCGGCGAGGCCGCGGCGCAGACCGGCGCGCCCGCGGCGCGGCGCCCCGGCCGTACTGACGCGCCCGGTGTCCGCAGGCTCAACCTGAGCCGCGTCGCGCGCGCCGTGCACGACGAGGCGGAGATCACCCGCGCCGCGGTGGCCGAGCGGCTCGGGCTGACCCGGGCGGCTGTCTCCTCCCTCGTGGAGCAGTTGATGGCGGCGGGGTTCGTCGCCGAGTCGGGCAAGACGTTCAGCGGGCAGGCGGGGCGCCCGGGCACCGCCCTGACCATGGCCCGGACCGGCCACGCCGGACTGGGCGTCAGTATCGACGTCGACGCGCTCACCGTCTGCCTCGTCGACCTCGGCGGCGCGGAGCGCCTGCGCCTCACCGAACCGGGGCGGCACGCCGGGGCCGGCCCGCGCGCCGTACTGCGGGACGCCGCCCTGCTCACGGGGCGGGCCCTGCGCGTGGCCGCGCGGGAAGGACTGGCGCCCGCCGGGGTCGACCTCGCCCTCCCCGGCCTCGTCGCCGAAGGCGTCGTCCGACAGGCGCCGAACCTCGGCTGGAACGCCGTGCCCGCGGAGGACCTGTTCGCCGAGGCCCTGCGCGCCGACGGGGCGGCCCTCCCGGTCAGTTCCGACAACGAGGCCAACTCCGCCGCACTCGCCCAGCTCTGGTCGGGGGCCCCGGGCGGCGCCCGCACCTTCGTCTACCTCAGCGGTGACATCGGCGTCGGCGGCGCCGTCGTCCTCGACGGTGACCTGCTGCGGGGCGCACACGGCTTCGCCGGGGAGATCGGCCACCTGGTCGTCGACCCGAACGGCCCCGACTGCCGCTGCGGCTCACGCGGCTGCCTGGAGCAGTACGCCGGCCAGGACGCTTTGCTGCGCGCGGGCGGGCTGACCGCGCGGGAGGGCGTCGCCGAGCTGGCCCGCCGCGCGGGCGGCACCGAGCCTCCCGGGGCGCCGGAGACCCTGCGGGCCCGGCAGGCGATCGAGCAGGCCGGAACCATGCTCGGGATCGCCCTCTCCGGCGCGGTGAACCTCCTCGACCCGGAGACCGTGATCCTGGGTGGCCTCTACCGGGAGCTCGCACACCAGCTCGCCCCGGCGGCCGAACGGGAGCTGGAGCGCCGCGTCGTCTCCGGCCTCTGGGGCGCGGGCAGCGGCCGGCTCCGAGCCGCCTCATCCGCCGGGGACGCCGCGCGCGGCGCGGCGGGCCAGGTCCTTCGCCGCATCCTCGCGGACCCGCTGGCCTACGCCGGCGCGCCCTCCGCCCCGTAGCAGAAACCACAGGTGGCGCGCCCCGTACGGGGCGGACGCCGCGCGCCCCGTCGGGCCCTGCCACGGGGCGGACGAGGCCCGCCCCGCAGCGCCCCGTACGGCGCGGAAGCGCCCCGCCCCACGCCCGTACCCGAGCCCACGGAGCACCGCCCCGCGCGCCTCGCCACCCCGCCGCCCCCGGCGCAAGCCGCCCCGCCCGCGCCCCTCCGCGCCCGCCGCGCACCCCGCCCCGCGCCGCACCGGGGACGCCCTGCACACCCGCCGCGCACGGGGCGCAAGAATGGGGGGATGACCGACAGTCCAGCCACCGCGGCACGCCCCTCCCCGCTCGCCGATCCGCACCTCGTCTTCGACGACGCGGCCGGGCGGCGCGACATCGTGATCCTCGGCTCCACCGGTTCCATCGGCACGCAGGCGATCGACCTGGTGCTCCGTCACCCGGACCGGTTCCGCGTGACGGCGCTCTCCGCGGCCGGCGGCCGTGTCGACCTGCTCGCCGACCAGGCGTACCGGCTGCGGCCCGCCGCGGTGGCCGTGGCACGGGAGGAGGCGGCCGCGCCGCTGCGTGAGGCGCTCCGTGCCCGGTACGGCCCGTCCGAGCCGCTGCCCGAGATCCTCGCGGGCCCCGACGCCGCCACCCAGCTGGCGCAGTCGCCCTGCCACACGGTGCTCAACGGCATCACGGGCTCCATCGGCCTCGCGCCGACGCTCGCCGCGCTGGAGGCGGGCCGCACCCTCGCCCTCGCCAACAAGGAGTCGCTGATCGTCGGCGGCCCCCTGGTGAAAGCGGTGGCCAAGCCAGGGCAGATCATCCCCGTCGACTCGGAGCACGCCGCGCTCTTCCAGGCGCTCGCGGCGGGCGGCCGCGCGGACGTACGCCGCCTCGTCGTGACCGCCTCGGGCGGCCCCTTCCGCGGCCGTACCCGCGCTGAACTGGAGCGTGTCACCCGCGAGGAGGCCCTGGCGCACCCGACCTGGGCGATGGGCCCGGTCATCTCGGTCAACTCCGCGACCCTCGTCAACAAGGGACTGGAGGTCATCGAGGCCCACCTGCTGTACGACATCCCGTTCGAGCAGATCGAGGTCGTCGTCCACCCCCAGTCGTACGTTCACTCGATGGTGGAGTTCAGCGACGGCTCGACCCTCGCGCAGGCCACGCCGCCCGACATGCGGGGCCCGATCGCCATCGGGCTGGGCTGGCCCGAACGCGTGCCGGACGCCGCCCCGGCCTTCGACTGGACGAAGGCCTCCTCCTGGGAGTTCTTCCCGCTCGACGCCGAGGCGTTCCCGTCGGTCGGCCTCGCCCGCCACGTCGGGACGCTCGGCGGAACCGCCCCCGCCGTCTTCAACGCCGCCAACGAGGAGTGCGTCGAGGCGTTCCTCGCGGACCGGCTGCCCTTCAACGCCATCATGGACACGGTCACCCGCGTGGTGACCGAGCACGGTGTTCCCGGGACGGGAACCTCTCTGACGGTCCCGGACGTCCTGGAAGCGGAGACCTGGGCGCGCGCCCGGGCCCGGGAACTCGCAGCGGAGGCTCGCGCATGACGATCTTGTTGACGTTCCTCGGCATCGTGGTCTTCGCGTTCGGCCTGCTGTTCTCCATCGCGTGGCACGAGCTGGGGCACCTGTCGACGGCGAAGCTCTTCGGCATCCGGGTGCCGCAGTACATGGTCGGCTTCGGGCCGACCATCTTCTCCCGCCGCAAGGGCGAGACGGAGTACGGCATCAAGGCCATCCCGCTGGGCGGCTACATCCGGATGATCGGCATGTTCCCGCCGGGCGCCGACGGCCGGATCGAGGCCCGGTCGACCTCGCCGTGGCGCGGGATGATCGAGGACGCGCGGTCGGCGGCGTTCGAGGAGCTCCAGCCCGGCGACGAGTCGCGGCTGTTCTACACGCGCAAGCCGTGGAAGCGCGTGATCGTGATGTTCGCCGGGCCGTTCATGAACCTGATCCTGGCGGTGGCGATCTTCCTCGGCGTGGCGATGAGCTTCGGCTTCGCCACCCAGACGACCACGGTCGGCGGCGTCCAGCAGTGCGTCATCGCGCAGAGCGAGAAGCGCGACACCTGCCGCCAGGGCGACCCCGTCTCGCCCGCCAAGGCGGCCGGGCTCCAGGAGGGCGACAAGATCGTCGCCTTCGACGGCACCCCGGTGAGCGACTGGGCGACGCTCTCCGAGCACATCCGCCGGACCACCGGCCCCGCCTCCCTCACCGTCGAGCGCGACGGCGAGCGGATGCAGCTCGACGCCACCCTCATCGAGAACCGCGTCGCCAAGAAGGACGCCGACGGCGAGGTGATCAACGACCAGTGGGTCCGTGCGGGCTACCTCGGGTTCGCCGCGCAGACCGAGATCCAGCCGCTCGGCTTCGTGGACTCGGTCGGCCGCATGGGCGACATGCTGGAGAACGGCGTCGAGTCGATCATCGCCCTGCCCTCCAAGGTCCCGGCCCTCTGGGACGCCGCCTTCGACGGCGGGGAGCGCGCGGACGACTCACCCGTCGGCGTGGTCGGAGCAGCCCGCATCGGCGGCGAGGTGATGAACCTCGACGTACCGGCGCAGAACCAGGTTGCGATGATGCTGTTCCTGCTGGCCGGTTTCAACCTGTCGCTCTTCCTCTTCAACATGCTGCCGCTGCTTCCCCTGGACGGCGGCCACATCGCCGGCGCCCTCTGGGAATCGGTACGCCGCCGGGGCGCCCGGGTCATGCGCCGTCCGGATCCCGGGCCGTTCGACGTGGCCAGACTGATGCCGGTCGCCTACGTGGTGGCAGGCCTGTTCATCTGCTTCACCCTGCTCGTCCTCGTGGCCGACCTGGTGAATCCGGTACGCATCTCCTGACCGCGGCGGGTCGGTCCCCTGGCCGGGGCGTGCGCCAAGGCGCCCGCGTCGGTCGGGGGATGCCCCGTTCTCGCGGTACCGTCGCGGGCTGCCGGCGGCCCGGTCGCGGTGACCCGGTCGGCCGCGCTCCCCGAATCTGTGGCCGAACTGTGAACGGCCGTCCGAAGACCCGGGCCGGGCAGGGCTACCCCGTCCGTACCGTGCGGTGACAGGCGTCCCCCGGGCCTCTCAAGCCCCGGCGCGCTGGGGGCGGGCCCGGGACGGATGTGCCGGGGGCCGGGCCCGTGCCGTAATCTCGGTCGTCGGAGCCCGCCGATCTCGGGACCACGATCCACATCTTGGGGTTGCACTGCAGATGACTGCGATTTCACTGGGAATGCCGTCCGTTCCGACCCTGCTCGCCGAGCGCAGGAAGAGTCGGCAGATCCAGGTCGGGTCGGTGGCGGTCGGTGGGGACGCGCCGGTTTCGGTCCAGTCCATGACGACCACCCGTACCTCCGACATCGGGGCGACGCTCCAGCAGATCGCCGAGCTCACCGCCTCCGGCTGCCAGATCGTCCGGGTCGCCTGCCCGACCCAGGACGACGCCGACGCGCTCGCCGTGATCGCGAAGAAGTCGCAGATCCCGGTGATCGCCGACATCCACTTCCAGCCGAAGTACGTCTTCGCCGCGATCGACGCGGGCTGCGCCGCGGTCCGGGTCAACCCGGGCAACATCAAGCAGTTCGACGACAAGGTGCGCGAGATCGCCAAGGCGGCCTCCGAGACCCGTACGCCCATCCGGATCGGCGTGAACGCGGGCTCCCTCGACAAGCGCCTGCTCCAGAAGTACGGCAAGGCCACGCCGGAGGCGCTGGTCGAGTCGGCCCTGTGGGAGGCGTCGCTCTTCGAGGAGCACGGGTTCCACGACATCAAGATCTCGGTGAAGCACAACGACCCCGTCGTCATGGTCAACGCCTACCGGCAGCTCGCCGCCGCCAGCGACTACCCCCTGCACCTGGGTGTCACCGAGGCCGGTCCGGCGTTCCAGGGCACCATCAAGTCGGCGGTCGCCTTCGGCGCGCTGCTCAGCGAGGGCATCGGCGACACCATCCGGGTCTCCCTCTCGGCGCCCCCGGCCGAGGAGGTCAAGGTCGGCCTCCAGATCCTGGAGTCCCTCAACCTCAAGCCCCGCCGCCTGGAGATCGTCTCCTGCCCCTCGTGCGGGCGCGCCCAGGTCGACGTCTACAAGCTCGCCGAGGAGGTCACCGCAGGCCTCGAAGGCATGGAGGTGCCCCTCCGCGTCGCCGTCATGGGCTGCGTGGTCAACGGCCCCGGCGAGGCGCGCGAGGCCGACCTCGGCGTCGCCTCCGGCAACGGCAAGGGGCAGATCTTCGTCAAGGGCGAGGTCATCAAGACCGTGCCCGAGTCGAAGATCGTGGAGACCCTCATCGACGAGGCGATGAAGATCGCCGAGCAGATGGAGAAGGACGGCATCGCCTCGGGCGAGCCCTCGGTCTCCGTGAGCTGACCCGGCCGGCCCACCTCGGCGCGGCCGCGCGAGGCCGCCCCGTCGGTCCCGTCGCACGCCCCGCCCGGAGCTGTGCGCCGCGCCCCGCCGCCCGCCCCGTACGGGGCGGGCGACCTGCGGTTATGCCCCGTACGCCGCGGGCCCCGCACGGCGCCGTGGCGACGGCGCGGCGTGCCGCGACGTCCCGCGCCGCGCGCCCAGTACGGGGCCGGGCCGGGGCACGCGGCGGCCGCGCGCGGGGCCGGGTACAGTGCGAAGAATCAGTACCCCCGCATGATGAGGTCCCTTCCCGTGCTGACGCAGACCACCACCAGGGTCCTCGAACCGAGCGACCTCGACGCCGCGCTCGCGATACTCGACCGCGAGCCCGTCGCCAATGCCTTCGTCAGCGCCCGCGTACAGGTCGCCGGGCTCGACCCTTGGCGCCTGGGCGGCGAGATGTGGGGCTGGTACGAGGACGGCATGCTCCGCTCCCTCTGCTACGCCGGGGCCAACCTGGTGCCGATCTCCGCCACGCCCGCCGCCGTACGGGGGTTCGCCGACCGGGCCCGCCGCTCGGGGCGGCGCTGCTCCTCCATCGTGGGCCCCGCGGGCCCCACCGCGCAGCTCTGGCGCCTGCTCGAACCGAGCTGGGGGCCCGCCCGTGAGGTCCGCGCCCACCAGCCGCTCATGGTCGCCGACCGCATGCCCGACGGGGTCGAGCCCGACCCGTACGTCCGTCGCGTTCGCAAGAACGAGATGGAGACGATCATGCCCGCCTGCGTGGCCATGTTCACCGAGGAGGTCGGCGTATCGCCGCTCGCCGGTGACGGCGGACTGCTCTACCAGGCGCGGGTGGCCGAGCTGGTGGGGTCGGGCCGGGCGTTCGCCCGCATCGAGGACGGCCAGGTCGTCTTCAAGGCGGAGATCGGCGCGGCCACGCCGCAGGTCTGCCAGATCCAGGGTGTCTGGGTGGCCCCGGAGTACCGGGGGCGCGGCCTCTCCGTCGCGGGCATGGCCGCGGTGCTCCGCTACGCCCTCGCCGACGTGGCCCCCGTCGTCAGCCTCTACGTCAACGACTTCAACAAGCCGGCCCGCGCCTCGTACCAACGGGTCGGCTTCGAAGAGGTCGGGGAGTTCATGAGCGTCCTCTTCTGATCCGCCGTACGGGACGCGCGCAGCGCCCCGCACGGCGCGCGCCCCGATGCGAGAAACGCCTGGTCGCGCGCCCCGTAGCGGGCTCCGCCAGCGGATCGCCATCGCCCGCGCGACCGTCTGCTCCCCGCGCGTCCTGCTGGCCGACGAACCGGTCAGCGCCCTCGACGTCACCACCCGGGTCAAGGTCGTCGACCTGCTGGCCCGGCTCAAGGAGGAGCAGGGCCTGACCATCGCGATGGTCTCCCACGACCTCTCCGTCGTCGCCACCCTCTGCGAGCGCACCGCCGTCCTCGACAGCGGCCGCGTCGTGGAGCAGGGCGACACCGCGCAAGTACTGGGCGCGCCCCGTGACCCTTACACTCGCAAGCTCATCACCAGCGTGCCGAGGCTGCCCCGTGCGAGCGGCGTCTGACCCGCCGCCGGCGGCCCGCCCCGCGCCGCGCGGCCGACGGGTAGGGTCGCCGCCATGGCGCGCCTCACCGGGGACCGGACCCAGAACCCGGAACACCTCACGATCGGCCCCCTCGACCTCGCCGCCCGCGTGGACGAGGCACTCCAGGTGCAGGCCGTCGCCTTCGGCCTCGGCGCCGAGGAGGTCGCGGTGCGCCGCCACATTGTGCTGCGCCACCTCGACTGCCCCGGGGCCCGCGCCCTCGGCGCCACCACCCCTACGGGGCGGCTGGCCGGATTCGTCTACGGCATGCCCAACAACCGGGGCCACTGGTGGTCCACCGTCGTCGAGTCCCACCTGCGCGCCCAGGGCAACGACGACTGGCTCGACGGCTCGTTCGTCATCACCGAGCTGCACGTCCACCCCACGTACCAGGGCCGGGGCGCCGGACGGGGCCTCATCACGGCGCTCACCGACACCTGCGGGCTGCCCCGCTCGATCCTCTCCGCCATCGACACCGACAGCCCGGCCCGCCGCCTGTACCGCTCACTGGGCTACACCGACCTCGCCCGGCAGGTCCTTTTCCCCAGCGCACCGCGCCCCTACGCGGTCATGGGCGCCCCGCTGCCCCTGCCGCGGAGCTGACCGCCGCGGAGAACCGATTTCCGCCAGCCCCACGCCCGGGGCTAACCTCCTGGACGAGTCACTCTTTCCCTCCAGGAGTTCATCATGGCCCAGGTCCAGCGCATGTCCCGGTTGATGGTCAAGACACTGCGTGACGACCCGGCCGACGCCGAGACGATCAGCCACAAGCTGCTGGTCCGCGCCGGCTACGTGCGCCGCACCGCCGCGGGCATCTGGTCGTGGCTGCCGCTCGGCAAGAAGGTCCTCGACAACATCTCCCTCATCGTCCGCGAGGAGATGGACGCCATCGGCGCCCAGGAAGTCCTCCTGCCCGCCCTGCTGCCCAAGGAGCCCTACGAGGCGTCCGGCCGCTGGGAGGAGTACGGCGACCTGCTCTTCCGCCTCAAGGACCGCAAGGGCGCCGACTACCTGCTCGGCCCCACCCACGAGGAGATCTTCACCCAGGTCGTCAAGGACCAGTGCACGTCCTACAAGGACCTGCCGGTGATGCTCTACCAGATCCAGACCAAGTACCGCGACGAGGCCCGCCCGCGCTCCGGCGTCCTGCGGGGCCGCGAGTTCCAGATGAAGGACTCGTACTCGTTCGACACCACCGACGAGGGCCTGGAGGAGTCGTACCAGCTCCACCGTGCCGCGTACCAGAAGATCTTCGCGCGCCTCGGCCTGGACTACCGCATCGTCTCCGCCGTCTCCGGCGCCATGGGCGGCTCCGCCTCCGAGGAGTTCCTGGCCCCCGCGCCCGCCGGTGAGGACACCTTCGCCGACTGCCCGAACTGCTCCTACGCCGCCAACACCGAGGCCGTCACCTTCGCCCTCGCCCCGGTCGACGGCGCGGCGCACGGCCCGGTCGAGGTGCTGGACACGCCCGACACCCCGACCATCGAGACGCTCGCCGCCCACCTCGGTGTGCCCGCCTCCGCGACGCTGAAGAACCTCCTGGTCAAGGTCGACGGGGAGATCGTCGCCGTCGGCGTCCCCGGCCACCGCGACGTCGACCTGGGCAAGCTCGGCGAGCACCTCGCCCCGGCCGAGGTGGAACTCGTCACCGCCGAGGACTTCGAGGGCCGCCCCGACCTGGTACGCGGCTACGTGGGGCCGCAGGGCCTCGACAAGGTGCGGTACATCGCCGACCCGCGCGTCGCCCCCGGCACCGCCTGGGTCACCGGCGCCAACGAGGATGGCAAGCACGCCCGCAACGTCGTCGCCGGACGCGACTTCGAGGTCGACGACTACCTCGACGTGGTCGTCGTCGAGGAGGGCGACCCCTGCCCCAACTGCGGCACCGGGCTCAAGCTGGACCGCGCCATCGAGATCGGCCACATCTTCCAGCTGGGCCGCAAGTACGCGGACACCTTCCAGCTCGACGTCCTCGGCCAGCAGGGCAAGCCGGTCCGCGTGACGATGGGCTCCTACGGCATCGGCGTCTCCCGCGCCGTGGCCGCCCTCGCCGAGCAGACCGCCGACGGCCAAGGGCTGTGCTGGCCCGCCGAGGTGGCCCCCGCCGACGTGCACGTGGTCGCCGCGGGCAAGGCGCTCCAGACGGAGCTCGCCCTGGAGGTCGCCGAGAAGCTGAACGCGGCCGGCGCCCGCGTCCTCGTGGACGACCGCGCCGGGGTGTCGCCCGGCGTGAAGTTCACCGACGCCGAACTCATCGGCGTCCCGAAGATCCTCGTCGCCGGACGGCGCAGCGCCGACGGCATCGTGGAGCTGAAGGACCGCCGCACCGGCGAACGCGAGGAGCTCCCGGTCGACGAGGCCATCGCCCGCCTCACTGCCTGAGCCCCGCCCTCACACGGCTCCCCGGCCCCCGCACCCCGGCGCACCGTCGCCCGGCGGCGCGGGGGCCGCCGCGTACGCCGACGGGCCGCGGCTGCACGGGGTGACCACAGCGGGGCGTGGGGGACGGGGCCTCTTGTACGGGTCTACGGGGCGGGGGAGCCCCTTACCGCCCTGGACGGGTCCACCTACGCCACGCTCGCTACGCCACGCTTGCCAGTCCGTGCTGGGCGGAGCACCCGTGGCCGGCACGGCGCCGCCCCGTCGCGCGCCCCGTCAGTGCCGGGCGCTGCGCGTGCCACGGTTCCCGCACGGAACCGCTTGTAGGGGTCTACGGGGCGCTTGTAGGGGTCTACGGAGCGGAGCAGCCCCTTACCGTCGGGCAGTCCGCCCACACCGCGAACGCCGCCATCGCCCCTGGCGAAGCCTTGCCCCCCCGCAGCGGTGCGCACCCCCCGTCGGCGCGAGGGCCCCGTCGCGCGCCCCGTCGGCGCGGCACAGCCCCGACGCGCGACTTCCACGAGGCGGCCCTGTAAGGGCCTTCGGGCAAGGAACAACCCCTTACCGCCCGTGCCTGGCGCACCACCGCTCCCCGCCCTCCAACCGCTCCGTCCCCGCGCTCCGCCACCCCGCCCCGCTGTCTCGCCCACCCACGTCCGGCAGACGAGCCACCCCCAAGCCGCACCCCACCCCCCGAGCACAGCCCCTCAGCAGCCCCGAAAGCCTCCGCCCCTAAAGCCACCCCGCATACTCCAGCAAAGCCTCGCCCATCGGCCGACGCCCCCGCCGCAGCGCCGCCATCCCCCCGTAGACGGCGCGGAACACCGTCCACGACCGCAGCCGCTCCCGGTCCACGTCCAGGGAGTCGGCGAGCCGTGCCAGGCGCCGCCGCGACGTCGAGCCGCCCGTGTCGGCACCGACCAGGTCCTCCACCCGGTCCAGGCCGAGCCGCGCCAGGTCGTAGGCCCGCTCGCCGGTGACCGGGGACGGCCCGACCGCCAGCCATGGGGCGCGGTCGCCCGCCAGCACCTTGCCCTGCCCGTACGCCCCGTGCAGCAGCAGCTCCTCCGGCGCGTCCGCCAGCAGCTCCGAGCGCGCGGCGAGGGCGGCGTCGACCAGCGGGCGGTACACGTCGGGCGCCTCGTCCAGCGACGCCGCCTGCCCCGCGGTGCGCTCCGCCACCGTCGGGAGACCGCCCCCGGCAGGAGCCTCGACCCAGAGCTTGCGCAGGGTGTCGGCCGCCTCCAGGAGCGCCTTCGCCTGCGCCAGCGACCGCAGCGACACGTCGGGCCTCAGCCGCTCCAGCAGCAGCGCCCCCGGCGCCGGGCGACCGAGCAGGCGGCACGCGCCCCACCCGTCCCATCGCTCCAGCGCGAGCGCCTCCGCGTCCGGCGCGGCCGACGCCGGGGCCAGCTTCAACACCGCCGGGTCCCCCTCCGCGAGCCGCACCAGCACCACGACGCTGCTGCGCCCGCCCGGGGCGTGCACCCGCTCCGGTGCGGCCCCGCAGGCGCCCAGCGCCTCCTCGACGAGGCCCGGCAGCCGCTCCCGCCACGCGGCGTCGCCGTGGTCGGGGGAGTCGGTGAGAGCCCGGGCAAGGCGCTCCGGAGGTTCGAACGCCATCGCGGGTACGGCTCCTTCCAGCAATCAGGTCTGCGGTGCCACGGGGGCGCCCGGTTCGGCCGAGCGCTCCGTGAGCCCAGGGAAGGCTACGCTGCCGCCGCGCCAGCGCACGGCGCGGACCGCCGCCTCCCGCAGGGCCTCGGCGGCGGCCGCGCGCCGCCCGCCCTCGCCGGCCCGCACCAGATCGGCGTAGACGGCCGCCGACCGCTCCTCCAGCTCCGCCGCCAGCCGTACCGCGGCGTCGCTGTCGGCGACGGCGAAGGGCAGCGCGTACCCGGCCGCCGCGGCCTGCGGGGCACCGCCCAGATCGCGCGCCATGCGCTGCCACACGTCGCGGCGTGCCCGGTGCGCGTCGTGCGCCGTACGGGCCTCCGCGCGCCGTTCGTCGGCGATCCTGCCGCCCACCACGCCGTAGCCGTAGACCGCGGCGTGCTCGGCGCGCAGCGCCGCCTGCACCGCGCGCAGCTCGGCGCTCCCGTCGCCCTGGTCCGCCCGGTCGTCCTGCTCCCCGTTCGGCACACCCTGCGGCGTACGCGTCGTCATTTCTTCCCCTCCGTCAGCAGATAGGCGTGGGCCGCCCCGGCCGCCGCCGCGGAGGCCAGCAGCCGGGCCAGTTCGCCCGGTGCGTCGAGCAGGTCCTTGCTCCGCCGCGCCGCGAGCTCCCGCTCCGCCTCGGCGAGGCCGCGCAGCGCGGCGTCCGGGTCCGCCGCGGCGTGCGGCGTGGCGGGCGGCGCCGGGGCGGGCGGCGCGGCGTTCGGCGGGACCTCCTCCGCGGGCCCCGACGTGAACGCGTCCCGGTGCATCGCGACCTGCTCGCGCAACGGCGCCAGGCGCGCCGCGAGCTCCGGGTGGGCGGCGGTGACCGCGTCGTACCGGGCGAGCAGCCGCTCGCTGCCGGCCCGCGCCGCGGCCAGCAGACGGGGCGCCGCGGCCGTCCTCGCACGCTCCGCAGCCCCGCCGCCCGTAGCCGGGTCGGCGGTGCAGCCGGTGAGCATCGCGGCGCAGGCCGCGCCGGTCAGCAGACTCCTGCGGCGCGGCCCCCGGGCGGGCCGGGGGAGGGGTGGGGTGAGCGGCACGGCGGACGTCCTCGGGGGCAGCGGACCGACGGGGGAACGGGGGACAGCGGCACACGGCGGTCGGGCGGCACGGGGCGCGGAAGGCCCCGTGCGAGCGCCTGCGACGCCCGGCCATGATCAAGGTACCCGCGCCCCCGCCGGCCCGCTCGGGCGGAGCCACCCGCCCGGCCCCGCCCCGTCCGCCGGGCGGCGGCGCGCCCGCCCCGCCCCGCGCCCGGCCGCGACACCCTCGCGGACCGGATACCCTTTGACCGGACACGCGCCCAACCCACAACAGCACACGCGGCCGAGGAGTCACCCGGATGAGCACCACGTTGAGCGACAGGCTGCGCGAGCTGATCGAGCCGCTCGTCAGCTCCCAGGAACTCGATCTGGAAGAGGTGACGGTCACGCCCGCGGGCAAGCGGCGCGTGCTGCGCGTCGTGGTGGACTCCGACGACGGCGTCCAGCTCGACACCTGCGCCGACCTCAGCCGCTCGATCTCCGCGCGCCTCGACGAGACCGACGCGATGGGCGAGGGCGAGTACGTCCTGGAGGTCACCTCCCCCGGCGCCGACCGCCCCCTGACCGAGTACCGCCACTTCGTGCGCGCCACCGGCCGGCTGGTCAAGTTCCACCTGACGCCCGACGCGGGCGCGGAGGAGCTGGTGGCCCGAGTCGAGGCGGTCGACGAGGAAGGGCTGGACCTGGAGGTCCCCGGGGTCAAGGGCCGCAGGCCCAAGCAACGCCGCCTGCCGCTGAAGGATGTCGCGAGGGCGCGCGTCGAAATCGAGTTCAACCGCAAGAACGCGTCCGCTGACCGGACACAGAACGCAGAGGAGGCGTAGCCGTGGACATCGACATGAGTGCCCTGCGGGGCTTGGTGCGGGAGAAGGAGATCTCCTTCGACCTGCTGGTCGAGGCGATCGAGTCGGCGCTCCTCATCGCCTACCACCGGACCGAGGGCAGCCGCCGCCACGCGCGCGTGCGCCTGGACCGGGAGACCGGGCACGTGACGGTCTGGGCCAAGGAGGACCGCGAGGACCTGGAGGGGGCCGTGGAGAGCGCCGAGCCCCGCGAGTTCGACGACACCCCGTCGGACTTCGGCCGTATCGCCGCCACCACCGCCAAGCAGGTGATCCTCCAGCGGCTGCGTGACGCGCAGGACGACGCCACGCTCGGCGAGTACGCGGGGCGCGAGGGCGACATCGTCACCGGCGTCGTCCAGCAGGGCCGCGACCCGAAGAACGTGCTGGTCGACATCGGCAAGCTGGAGGCCATCCTGCCGGTGCAGGAGCAGGTCCCCGGCGAGCAGTACTCGCACGGCGCGCGGCTGCGCAGCTACGTGGTGCGGGTGGCGAAGGGCGTACGCGGCCCCTCGGTCACGCTCTCGCGCACGCACCCGGGTCTGGTGAAGAAGCTCTTCTCGCTGGAGGTCCCGGAGATCGCCGACGGCTCGGTGGAGATCGCGGCCATCGCCCGCGAGGCGGGCCACCGCACGAAGATCGCGGTCCGCTCGACCCGTTCCGGGCTGAACGCCAAGGGCGCCTGCATCGGCCCGATGGGCGGCCGCGTCCGCAACGTCATGGCCGAGCTCAACGGCGAGAAGATCGACATCGTCGACTGGTCCGACGACCCCGCCGACATGGTGGCCAACGCCCTCTCGCCCGCCCGGGTGAGCAAGGTCGAGGTCGTGGACTTCGCGGCGCGCTCCGCCCGCGTCACCGTCCCCGACTACCAGCTCTCGCTCGCCATCGGCAAGGAGGGCCAGAACGCCCGCCTCGCCGCCCGCCTCACCGGCTGGCGCATCGACATCCGCCCCGACACCGAGCAGCCCGGCGACGACGACGCCGACGGCCGGGACCGCGCGGACGACCGCAGCGAGGACCGCGACCGCCGCCAGGAGTGGAGCCGGGACCGCCGCTGACCGCGTCCCGGAACCACCGCGCGAGGCGCCGCGCGGTGTGACATCGCTCACGCTGCCCGCCCCCGGAGCGCACAGGGGGCGTACGGGGTCGCCCCGGGGCACGCTGGAGATCAGGAAGAGTGCCGACCGGGCCCTGCCCCGGACGGGTGGGCCGGCGCGGGGAGGTAGACTTGAACGTGTCTGGCCGGACGCTTGCTCGCTCACGCCCTGAACGCACGTGCGTGGGATGCCGGGAGCGGGCGGCCAAGAACGAACTGCTGCGCATCGTCGTGGACGGGGACGCCTGCGTCCCCGATCGGCGCGGTACGCTGCCGGGCCGGGGTGCGTACATCCACCCCGTGCCGGTCTGCATCGACCAGGCGGTCCGCCGCCGCGCGTTCCCTCGGGCCTTCCGCGTCCAGGGACCGCTCGACACGGCGGACGTACGCCGGGCCGTCGAGACCGTTGCCGGCCAGGCAACACCGTAAGAGCGCCGCGTGGACTTCCCGCGCGGCCCAGGTACCTCGCGAGTCGGAAGTAGGTCGAGATTGCGATGAGCACTCGATGAGTACGCGATGAGTACGCCCATGAAGTAGCGACGGTCCGGCGCACCCCGGACCTAAAAGGAGCGAAGTGGCTAAGGTCCGGGTATACGAACTCGCCAAGGAGTTCGGCGTCGAGAGCAAGGCCGTCATGGCCAAGCTCCAAGAACTCGGTGAATTCGTCCGATCGGCGTCCTCGACCATCGAGGCGCCCGTTGTACGCAAACTGACCGACGCATTCCAGCAGGGCAACGGAGCCGGCAAGTCCGGCCCGAAGCCCGGCGCGCCGCGCAAGCAGGCCGCGCCCAAGCCGGCCCCCGCGTCGGCACCCTCCCCGGCTCAGGCGGCCCGTCCGGCCGCCCCGAAGCCGGCCACCCCCAAGCCCGCCGCCGAGAAGCCCGCGCCCGCTCCGGGCCCGCGCCCGGCGCCGGGTCCGAAGCCCGGTCCGGCGGCGCCCGCGAAGCCCGCGCCCGCGGCGCCGGAGTTCACGGCACCCCCGGCGGCCCCCCCGGCGGCACCCGCCGCCAACGCCCCGAAGCCCGGCGCGCGCCCGGCCCCGAAGCCGGGCAACCGCCCCGCTCCCGGTGGCCAGGGCCAGGGCGGCCGTGGCGAGCAGGGCGGCCGCGGTGGCGAGCGCCAGGGCGCTCCGCGTCCCGGCGGCCAGGCCCCGCGTCCCGGCGGTCGTCCCGCCGGCCCGCGTCCCGGCAACAACCCCTTCACCTCCGGTGGCTCCACCGGTATGGGCCGCCCGCAGGCCCCCCGTCCCGGTGGCGCCCCGCGTCCCGGCGGTGGCCAGGGCGGTCCCGGTGCTCCCCGTCCGCAGGGCGGTCCGGCCGGCGCTCCGCGTCCGCAGGGCGGCCAGGGCGCGGGTCGCCCGAGCCCGGGCAACATGCCCCGGCCGCAGGCCCCGCGTCCCGGTGGCGCCGGTGGCAACCGCCCGAACCCGGGCATGATGCCGCAGCGTCCCGCCGCGGGTCCCCGTCCGGGTCCCGGCGGCCGCGGTCCCGGCGGCGGAGGCCGTCCGGGCGGCGGTGCCGGTGCCGGTCGTCCCGGTGGTGGCGGCGGCTTCGCCGGCCGTCCCGGCGGCGGCGGTGGCGGCGGCGGTCGTCCCGGCGGCGGCGGCGGCTTCGCCGGTCGTCCCGGTGGCGGCGGCGGCTTCGGCGGCCGTCCCGGCTTCGGTGGCCGTCCCGGCGGTCCCGGTGGCCGCGGTGGCACGCAGGGCGCCTTCGGCCGTCCCGGCGGTCCCGCGCGTCGCGGCCGCAAGTCGAAGCGGCAGAGGCGCCAGGAGTACGAGGCCATGCAGGCCCCGTCGGTCGGCGGCGTGATGCTGCCGCGCGGCAACGGCGAGCCCGTCCGTCTGTCGCGTGGTGCCTCCCTCACCGACTTCGCCGAGAAGATCAACGCCAACCCGGCGTCGCTCGTCGCGGTGATGATGAACCTCGGTGAGATGGTCACGGCCACCCAGTCCGTCTCCGACGAGACGCTGCAGCTCCTCGGCGACGAGATGAACTACACGGTTCAGATCGTCAGTCCCGAGGAGGAGGACCGCGAGCTGCTCGAGTCCTTCGACATCGAGTTCGGCGAGGACGAGGGCGGCGACGAGGCTCTCGTGGCCCGTCCGCCGGTGGTCACCGTCATGGGTCACGTCGACCACGGCAAGACCCGCCTGCTCGACGCCATCCGCAAGACCAACGTGGTGGCCGGCGAGGCCGGCGGCATCACTCAGCACATCGGTGCCTACCAGGTGGCGACCGAGGTGAACGGCGACGAGCGCCGCATCACCTTCATCGACACCCCCGGTCACGAGGCGTTCACCGCCATGCGTGCCCGTGGTGCCAAGTCGACCGACATCGCGATCCTCGTGGTGGCGGCCAACGACGGTGTGATGCCGCAGACCATCGAGGCGCTCAACCACGCCAAGGCGGCCGAGGTCCCGATCGTCGTCGCGGTCAACAAGATCGACGTCGAGGGCGCCGACCCGACCAAGGTGCGCGGTCAGCTCACCGAGTTCGGTCTGGTGGCCGAGGAGTACGGCGGCGACACGATGTTCGTCGACATCTCCGCCAAGCAGGGGGAGAACATCGAGTCCCTGCTGGAGGCCGTCGTCCTCACCGCCGACGCCTCGCTCGACCTGCGGGCCAACCCGGAGCAGGACGCGCAGGGCATCGCGATCGAGGCTCACCTCGACAAGGGCCGCGGCGCCGTCGCCACCGTGCTCGTCCAGCGCGGTACCCTCCGCGTCGGCGACACGATGGTCGCCGGTGACGCGTACGGCCGAGTCCGCGCGATGCTCGACGACAAGGGTGAGAACGTCGAGGAGGCCACTCCTTCGACCCCGGTCCTCGTACTGGGTCTCACCAACGTCCCGGGCGCCGGCGACAACTTCCTGGTGGTCGACGAGGACCGTACGGCCCGTCAGATCGCCGAGAAGCGTGCCGCCCGCGAGCGGAACGCGGCGTTCGCCAAGCGCACCCGCCGGATCTCCTTCGAGAATCTCGACGAGGTCCTCAAGAACAGCGAGATCAAGCAGCTCAACCTCATCATCAAGGGTGACGCCTCCGGTTCGGTCGAAGCCCTGGAGTCCTCGCTGCTCCAGCTCGACGTCGGCGAAGAGGTCGACATCCGCGTCCTGCACCGCGGTGTGGGTGCGGTCACCGAGTCGGACATCGACCTGGCGATGGGCTCCGACGCCATCGTCATCGGCTTCAACGTCCGCGCGGCCGGCCGTGCCGCGCAGATGGCGGAGCGCGAGGGCGTCGACGTCCGGTACTACTCGGTGATCTACCAGGCCATCGAGGAGATCGAGGCAGCCCTCAAGGGCATGCTCAAGCCCGAGTACGAAGAGGTCGAGCTCGGTACGGCGGAGATCCGCGAGGTCTTCCGCTCGTCCAAGCTGGGCAACATCGCGGGTGTCCTCGTCCGCTCCGGAGAGGTCAGGCGCAACACCAAGGCGCGCCTGGTCCGCGACGGCAAGGTCGTGGCTGAGAACCTCAACATCGAGGGTCTGCGCCGCTTCAAGGACGACGTCACCGAGATCCGCGAAGGCTACGAGGGCGGTATCAACCTCGGAAACTTCAACGACATCAAGATCGACGACGTCATCGCGACGTACGAGATGCGCGAGAAGCCGCGCGCCTGACGCGAGGCTGCGTGATCGGGGCCGGTCGGCGGGGAAACCCGTCGATCGGCCCCGGCCGTTGCGTGTACGGTTCAGCCTGGCCCCGCCCACCGCGGCGGGGCCCTGACCGTGCCGTCCGCCGGGCCACGCCCGGCGGCCGGGCACCCGCGAACCCGTACCGGCGGGACATCCGGACACACATGTATGTGGGGACGCTCTTCTTCGATCTGCTCCTGGGCGACGTACGGTCGCTGAAGGAGAAACGCTCGATCGTCCGCCCGATCGTCGCCGAACTCCAGCGGAAGTTCTCGGTGAGCGCGGCGGAGGTCGGCGACCAGGATCTGTACCGCAGGTGCCAGATCGGGGTCGCCTTGGTGTCCGGGGACTCCGGGCACCTCTCGGACGTGCTGGACCGGTGCGAGCGGCTGGTGGCCGCCCGGCCCGAGGTGGAACTGCTGTCCGTACGGCAGCGGCTCCACGGCGAGGATGACTGAACAACCGGGACACCGCACGGTGCCCCATCGCACACCAAGAAGGGAACGGACCGGTGGCCGACAACGCGCGGGCCCGCAAACTGGCCGATCGCATCCAGGTCGTCGTGGCGGAGACCCTGGACCGACGCATCAAGGACCCACGGCTGGGCTTCGTCACGATCACGGACGCCCGCGTCACCGGCGACCTGCGGGAGGCCACGGTCTTCTACACGGTCTACGGTGACGACGAGGAGCGGGCCGCCTCCGCGGCGGCCCTGGAGAGCGCCAAGGGCGTGCTCCGCTCCGAGGTGGGGAGGCAGACCGGGGTGCGGTTCACGCCGACCCTCGCCTTCGTCCCCGACGCCCTGCCCGACAACGCCCGCACCATCGACGACCTGCTCGACAAGGCGCGGAACAAGGACGCCGAGGTCCGCCAGGCGTCGACGGGCGCGAAGTTCGCGGGCGAGGCGGACCCGTACCGCAAGCCCGGCGAGAACGAGGCCGACGAGCGGGACGAGGACGACACCGCAGAATGAAGCAGTCCAGCTCTGTGCCGGACGGCCTGGTCATCGTCGACAAGCCGTCCGGCTTCACCTCTCACGACGTCGTCGCCAAGATGCGCGGCATCGCCCGGACCCGCCGCGTGGGACACGCCGGCACCCTGGACCCCATGGCGACCGGGGTCCTCGTCCTGGGCGTGGAACGCGCGACCAAACTCCTCGGCCACCTCGCGTTGACCGAGAAGGAGTACCTGGGCACCATCCGCCTCGGCCAGACGACCGTCACCGACGACGCCGAGGGCGAGATCACCGCTTCGGCGGACGCCTCCGGCATCGACCGGGCGGCCGTCGACGCCCGGATCGCCGCGCTGACCGGCGACATCATGCAGGTGCCGTCCAAGGTCAGCGCCATCAAGATCGATGGCAAACGGTCGTACACCCGGGTCCGGGAGGGCGAGGAGTTCGAGATTCCGGCGCGCCCGGTCACCGTCTCGTCGTTCACCGTCTACGACGTCCGCGAGGACAAGGCCGCCGACGGCACTCCCGTCCTCGACCTGGTCGTCTCCGTCGTCTGCTCCTCGGGTACGTACATCCGCGCGCTCGCCCGCGACCTCGGCGCCGGTCTCGGCGTCGGCGGCCACCTCACGGCGCTGCGGCGCACCCGGGTGGGACCGTACGGGCTGGATGCGGCGAAGACCCTGGAGCAGCTCCAGGAGGAGCTGGCGGTGATGCCCGTCGCCGAGGCGGCCGCCGCGGCCTTCCCACGCTGGGACCTCGACGAGCGGCGCGCCCAGCTCGTCCTCAACGGCGTGCGCATCGACATGCCCGAGGAGTACGCGGGCAAGGGGCCCGTCGGCGTCTTCGACCCGGCCGGGCGCTGCCTGGCCCTGGTCGAGGAGCAGAAGGGACGCGCCAAGAGCGTGGCCGTCTTCGCCTGACCCGGCCGGCCCGGTCTCCGCTGTGGAGCGGTGCGTCCTGACCCATCACCGACGACCGCTCCACAGCGCCCCTCCCTGAGGGTTGTTTTCCCGTATGTGCCCGACAATTCACCCTCCCGGGTAGGCGCTCGGAGTGAATGGCCGGAGCGCAGGGGGGCGCGTTCGGCACAGCCCGCGCTCCGTCGCTCACTCCCGGCCTACGGTCGGGAGTGAGCGGCTGCGGAAAGGGACGACGATGCCGGTAGGGGGCCCGGATGCTGGGCACCGGGAGGAGCGGGCCGGACGGGGCGGCGCCGCATCCGACGGCGCCCCGGGGACGATGCCGGAGTGCGAGGCCCCACTCCGGGCCGACGCGGAGGACGGCGGCCCGGCGGCCGCCCCGCCGCCCGGCCGCGTCGCGGGGCCCGTCGGCGCGCTGGTCCGCGTTGCGGACGGCGCGGGACGGCGCCGGGGCAGCGGTTTCCTCGCGGACGACCAGGGCACGGTCGTCACCGCGTACGAGGCGGTACGCGATCTGCCGGAACTCGTACTGAGCGTCGCCGACGCCGCCCAGGCGGGGCCCGGCGACGGCGGGGTTCGGCCGGCGCGCGTCGGGGCGGACGCCGTCACCCTTCTTCCCGCGAGCGGACTCGCGCTGCTGCGGGCACCCGGTCTCTCGGCGGCGCCGCTGCCGGTCGCGGCCCGCGCGGAGGCGGCCCGCGGCGCGTACGTCCTCGTGGCGGCGGGCGGCTGGCGGCAGGCCCGGGTGCTGGGCCCCGCGCCGTTCGCCGGGGGCGGGTCGGACGGGGCGCTCGCGAGGGGCCTGGAACTGGCCATCGGCACCGACGGCCGCAACGCCGCGCGGGCCGGTGGCGGCGCGGCGGGCGGGCCGGTGCTCGACGCCGCGACCGGGCAGGTCGTCGCCGTCCTCACCCCCTCGCTCGACGTGGGGCGCCAAGGCTGTTTCGCGGTGCCACTGCGGGCCGCTGCCGAGGACGCGCCGGACGGGGCCCTCGCCGCGCTGCTGGCGCGCAACGAGGCGACCGTGCCCGCGCTCGGCGCCGGGCTCAATCTCGCGGGGGCCCTCCAGCTGACCGCGACCACGGTCGGTTCGGAGGGGCCGCGGAACGGTGCGACGCCACCGGTGGAACGGCCCGACGTGGCCGCGGAGCTGGCCGCCTTCGAGGACGGGCCGTGCCTCGTTCTCGGCCTGGTCGGAGCGCCCGGTACGGGGCGCACCACGGAACTGGCGGCGCTCGCCGCACGCCGCGCCGCCGGGGCGTGCCCGGAGCCGACGGTCTGGCTGCGCGGCGCGGACCTGCTCCCCGACGACCTCTCCGTGGCCGACGCCGCGCGGCGGGCGCTGGCCCGCGCGGGGCGCATCGTGGAGGCGGCGGCCGGGACGGCGTGCGCCGACGCCGCCCCGTACGGCGACGCGCTGCCCGAGGAGGTCGCGCGCCTCGCCCGGCGGGCGGGGCGGTCCCTGGTGCTGCTGCTCGACGGGCCGGAGGAGATGCCGCCCGCCCTCGCCCACCGCCTCTCCGCCTGGACGACGGGCACCGCGGCGTGGCTGGCCCGGACCGGGGCCAAGCTGGTCGTGGGGTGCCGCCCCGAGTACTGGGAGCAGGTCTGCGGGCTGTTCCCGGGCGCGCTCCGGCACCGGCCCGTGGAGCCCCGGACGGGGCGCCCCGTCACCGACTGCGTACCGCTCCAGGACCTTGACGAGGACGCCGCGGCCAAGGCCCGCGCGCGGTACGGCCTTCCCGACGGCCTCCTCGCGGCGCGGCACGCCCGGCACCCCCTCACGCTGCGCCTCCTGGCCGACGTCCGGCGCGCCCTGCCGCCCGGTGTGCCCGACCCCGCGGGGAGCCGGGGCCCCGGCGAGGACGGCTCGGCGTTGCCGCTCGACCGCGACGCGGTGTTCTCGGCCTACCTCGACCTGATGTGCCTGCGTACGGCCGTCCGGCTGGCGGCCCCGCACGGGCTGCGCGGCACGGCGCTGCGCAGAGTCGCGGCGCGCGTCGCCGGGCAGCTCCACGAGGCGGCACGCCGCTGCCTGGGGCCGGGACAGGGCGAGCTGGACCGGGAGAGCTTCGAGTCGCTGTTCCCGTGGGGGACCGGCGGCGGCCGGCTGGGAGAGCTCCCCGGGTGGGCGTCGGCGGTCCTCACCGAGGGGCTGATCATCCCGGCCGGGGCCGGGTACCGGTTCGCCCACGAGGAGCTGGGGGACTGGATCCAGGGGACGCATCTCGATGTGGACGCGGCGCTGTGGGCGTTGGTGCACCGGTGGCGGGCGGGTGCTGACGACGGGGGGAGCTCCGAGGAGTCCGGTGCGGGGGAGGCGCGGCAAGCAGCGGTCGGCGAGTACGGCGCTGGGGTTGGGACGGCGGTGAGTCCGCGGGATCTCGGTGACGAGGCGGGTGAGCAGAGGCTGACGCGGGCGACGGTGCGTCGTCGGCGGCGTATGGCTGAGCGTGCCGCGGCGGAGGCGGGGCGATACGGCGGGGGTGCTGCGGGGCGGGGCCGGGCCGGGGACGGGGCGGCTGCGGGGCGCGCGGAGTCGGGGGTGACGCGGGGCGCTGAGTGCGTACGTGACGGGGCGGCGGAAAGGGTTGGTGGGGCACGGGGCGCCGGTGAGGCTGTGGAGCACGCGGCTGAGGCTGGGCCGCGGTGGGACGAGGCCGTTCTCCAGAGCCAGGCCGGGTCCGACTGTCGCCTCGCCCACGAGGCGGAAGCGGCCGGCGGGACGGGGCGGCTGACCGGCGGAGATCCCTACGATGCGGCGGCCGGGCCGAAGCCGAGCGCGACAGCCGCTACGCGCCTGGCCGGGCGGGCGGCCCGCCCCGCGCCCGCCACCGCCCCGCGGACACTCCCCGTCCCCCGGCACCGCATCGGCCCCGTGGTCGAGGCCCTGCTGCACCTCGCCCGGCACCGGGGCGCGGACGAACTGTCGCGGAGGCTGGCGGGGCTGATCGAGGCGGCGGACGCATTCCTGACCACGGGGGAGGCGCCGGGGCGGTGCGGGGCGCGAGTCCGGCGGGGCGAGGTGTCCCCCGATCGGGAGAGCGTGCGGCGGGAGGTTGACGACGTGTCGGGGAGGCGCGACCCGGGCCCGGCGCCTGGCGGCGCGCCCGGCGCTCTTGGAGCGCCTGCCTCCGCAGGCGCGGAGCAGAGCTCCGGCGCGACGGCTCCGGTCGGAGGGCCGCACCGTGGCGCCGGCGACCCCGCCCCTCACGGAGCACTGGCGGCGATGGACGGAACCGATGCGCCCGGCATCTTCTGGGCACGGGGCGGACCGCCTGCGACGGAGCCGTCCGTTCCGTGCCTGACGGAGCCCTCCGCCCCGTACGCCACGGCGCCCCCGGCCCCGTACTTCGCGCCGCCCCGTACGGGGCGCGCGACCTGGGCAAACGCGTCCGCGCCCCGTGCCCGCGCCGCCGCCCCGCCGCGCCCCGACGGCGCGGGCGGCGTGACCGACCCGCGCCCCGCGCTCGCCCCGTGGTGGGCGGTGCGGCTGCTGGGGGAGACGCTGCTGCGGCTGCCGGACTGCACGCCGTACCTCGGGGTGCTCCGCGTCCTCGCCGGGTGGGTCGTCGAGCGGGCCCGCGAGCACGGCGTACCGCAGGATTTCGGGCCGTGGTTCTGGACGGCGCTCGAACTGCCCGCCGAGGAGCGGGCCGATCTCCTGCGCCGACTCGTGGTGGCGGACGGGACCGGGGGCGAGGACCGGTTCCTCGCCGCCGTCGGGGAGCTCCTCGCGGAGGACCCGCGCACCGTGCAGCCACTGCTCTGCGCCTGGTTCACCGATGACCGGCCCCTCCCCGCCCTGCCCGCCGCCACCGTCGCCACGGCCGCCCAGGCCCTGCTGTACACGCACCGCGAGGACGGCGCCGACGCGCTCGCCGACGCCCTGGTCGCCAGCGGGCACCGCCGCGCCGACGAACTGCTCTCCACCCTCGCCGAGGAGGCCCCCGGCGCCGTCTGCCGCGGCGTGGCCCGCTGGTCCGTCGACCCCCGCCCCGCGCGACGCGTCGCCGCCGTCGCCTACGGCCTGCGCGCCGCCCCGCACGCCGCGACCGAGGCGGACCGCGAACTGCTCCGCGTCGCCGCCGCGACGCTGCTGTCCCGTACCGCCGACGCCGCCCTGCACGGCGGCGCGCTGGCGCTGCTGGTCCGCGACCCGGTGAGCCGCGGGCGGTACGTGGAACAGGCGGCCGCGCGGTTCGCCGCCGCTCACGACCCGCAGTTGACCGCCGAGACACTGGGCGCCGCGCTGGCCACCCACCCCGGCCCCGTCCTGGACGCGTTCCGGCGCCGCCTCGCCGTCGCGGGCAGCCAGGCGGGCGACGTGCTCCAGGTGCTGGCGGAGGAGGCGCCGGCGGCGCTGGCCGGCACCGCGGCGGAGTTCGTCCGGGACCTGCTGCGGCAGCGCCCCGACGCGGCCGGCCACGTCGCCGCGTACGCCGACCGCCGTCTGGAACGGGGCGGGGCCGAAGGGGAGGCGCTCGGGCCGTTGCTGCGCGCGGCGCTCCGCACGGGGCCACCCGCCGTCCGCGCCGCTCTGGCCCCCGTCGCCGCGACCCCGGGCAGTGGCCCCGCCGCCGCCCTGCGCGGCGAGCTGCTCGAAGAACTGCTCCGGAACGAGACGCACCCCGACGTACTGGAGGCCCTTCTCGTCGCGCTCGTCGTCCGCCACGACGCCCGCCCCGACGACGCCGCCGGGGACCGCGACGGACACGCCGCGCGGCTCCGCGGCGCCGTCCTGCGCGTCGGTACGGCGCTCGCCCGGAGCCCCGAGGGCGCCCGCCGCCTCGACCGGCGGCTCGCGGAGCTGGCCAGGACGGTGCCGGGTTTCGCCGCACACGCCCTGGCCTGGTACGACGACGACCCCGCGGTGTGGCGTGCCCTGGTCGGCGCCGGTGGGCTCCGGACCCTCGAGAACGTGGCGGGTTCCGGCGTCCGTACTCCGCGGGCCGGGACGCCCGATGCGAAGCGCGTACCGTCGGCATGGCACTCTTAGACCTGCGGAGACGCCCACTACCACACACAGGTTCGACGAGGAGCGGTCACAGTGCAGCGCTGGCGTGGCTTGGAGGACATCCCCCAGGACTGGGGGCGCAGCGTCGTCACCATCGGCTCCTACGACGGAGTGCACCGCGGCCATCAGCTCATCATCGGCCGCGCGGTGGAGCGGGCCCGCGAGGCGGGACTGCCGACGGTCGTCGTCACCTTCGACCCGCACCCCAGCGAGGTAGTTCGCCCCGGCACCCACCCGCCGCTGCTCGCCCCGCACCACCGCCGCGCGGAACTCTGCGCCGAACTGGGCGTCGACGCCCTGCTCGTCCTGCCCTTCACCAGCGAGTTCTCTCAGCTCTCCCCGTCGGAGTTCGTCGCCAAGGTCCTGGTCGACCGGCTGCACGCCCGCCTCGTCGTCGAGGGCCCGAACTTCCGCTTCGGCCACCGCGCCGCGGGCGACGTGGCCGTCCTCACCGAGCTGGGCGCCACCTACGACTACGAGGTGGAGGTGGTCGACCTGGTGGTACGCGGCGCCGCGGGCGGCGGGGTGCCGTTCTCCTCCACACTCACCCGGCGCCTCGTCGCCGAGGGAGACGTGGCGGGCGCCGCCGAGATCCTCGGCCGCCCCCACCGCGTCGAGGGCATCGTGGTGCGCGGCGCGCAGCGCGGCCGCGAACTGGGCTACCCCACCGCCAACGTCGAGACGCTCCCGTACACCGCGGTCCCCGCCGACGGCGTCTACGCCGGCTGGCTGAACGTCGACGGCGAGGCTATGCCCGCCGCGATCTCCGTCGGCACCAACCCGCAGTTCGACGGCACCGAGCGCACCGTCGAGGCGTACGCCATCGACCGGGTCGGTCTGGACCTCTACGGCCAGCACGTCGCCGTCGACTTCCTGGCCTTCGTACGCGGCCAGGCCAAGTTCGACTCGCTCGATGAGCTGCTCGAAGCCATGTCCCGGGACGTGGCGCGCTGCCGCGAGCTCATCACGGCGGCCGAGAGCCAGGACCGCGACGCCTGACGCCGCGCCCTACGAGGCGGTACGTCCCGCCTCCGCCGGGGCGGCGTCCTCCGCCGCCCAGTGCGCCGGACGGGCCACCGCCTCCGGCAGCCGGGTCGCGGTGTCGCCCCGGGCGGCGGCGAGCTGGGTGCCCGTCGCGTAGACGCTGCCCCGCAGGTCGGCCCCGGAGAGGTCCGCGCCGCGCAGGTCCGCGCCGATCAGGTCGGCCCAGCGGAGGTCGGCGCCGCGCAGGTCCGCCCCGATCAGCAGCGCCCCGCGCGGGCTGGCGCCGCGCAGGTCCGCGCCGCGCAGCCGGGCGCCCGCCAGGTCCGCGCCGCGGTGGATCGGCCCGCGCCGCGGCGAGAGCGCGCGTACCAGGTCGCCCGCGCGCAGCAGCGCCGGGTTGACCGCCGCGCGGAGCGCCCCGACGTCGGCGGCGAGCACCGTGTCGGCGTCCGCGGCGGCCAACTCGCTCAGCCTGGCGTGGGCGCGGCGCAGTCCGGCGTGGACGGGGCGGGTCTCCCGGCGGTCCAGGGCGTCGGCCACGTAGGCCAGCAGTTCGTGCACGGGGCGCATCACCGCGAAGACAGCGAACATCCGCCGAGCCGTGTCGGGGGAGCCGCGCCAGTCCTCCCCGGCGAAGGTCATCTGGGAGACCTGCTGTCCCGCGCCGTGGCAGTCGAAGACGGTGCAGCCCGTCCAGCCCCGGGGCCGCAGTTCCGCGTGGATGCCGCAGCCGAAGTCGTCCTGGAGGTTGCCGCAGGGGCTGCCCCCCGGCTTGTCCACCGGGAAGTCGGCCGACCGGGAGAACGGCAGCGCCACACAGCAGAGCCCGAAGCACCGCGTGCAGTCGCCGCGCGGTTCCGTACGCCCCGTACGGGGCGCCGCCGCCCCGTCGGCCGACGCGCTCCGCACGCCTCGTACCGCCGCGGCGTCCTGCCCCGCCCCGCCCCGCCGCCCGGGCTCCGGCCGCCGGTCTCCGCCACGTCCTCCGCGCCCCGGCGCGCCCGCCCCGCCACGTCGCCCCACAGCCGCACCCTCCTCAGGAACTCCGCCGGACGGCATCGGCGCCCGGGTCCATCCCCGCCAGAATGTCACTCGACGGGCCGCGCGCCGCACGGAGGAGCCCCCGGGGGCCCGCGCACGCCCCCGCGCCGCGCGTGGCCCGCCCCGTCAGCGCCCCGCTCCCCCCACCGCCTCCGCCCAGTGGCAGGCCACCGCCGCCGCCCCGCCCCCCGCCAGCACGGGCAGGTCCCGGGTCCGGCAGGCGTCGGCCACGCCGGCCCGTTCCGCCTCGCCGGAGGCCAGCACCGGGCAGCGGGCGTGGAAGCGGCACCCCGCCGGCACCCGGGAGGGGTCCGGGGGCTCGCCGGTGAGAATCACCGGTTCCGTCTCCGACTCCGGGAGGACCGACAGCAGCGCCCGCGTGTACGGGTGCCGGGGCGCGGTCAGGACCTGCTCGACGTCGCCCGTCTCCACGATGCGGCCGAGGTACATCACCGCGACCCGGTCGGCGATGTTCCAGGCGAGGCCCAGGTCGTGCGTGACGATCAGCGCGGAGAGGCCCAGCTCGTCGCGGAGCCGCAGCAGCAGGGCGAGGATCTCGCCGCGTACCGAGGCGTCCAGGGAGGCGACCGGCTCGTCGGCGACGATCAGCTCCGGCTCCAGGACCAGCGCGCCCGCGATGACGACGCGCTGGCGCTGACCGCCCGACAACTCGTGCGGGTGGCGCAGGAAGAACCGCTCCGGCGGCCGCAGCCCCGCCCGCGACAGGGCGCTCGCCACCGCGGCCTGCTCGTCCCCGGTGTACCCGTGGATGCGCAGACCCTCGGCGACCGCCTCGTAGACGGTGTGCCGGGGATTGAGGGAGCCGCTCGGGTCCTGGAGGACCAACTGGACACGTTTGCGGTACGCCTTCAGGGCGCGGGACGCGTATTCCAGCGGCTTCCCGTCGAAGGTGACCCGGCCGGAGGTGGGCGTCACCAGGCCCAGCAGGGAACGCGCCAGCGTCGTCTTGCCGCACCCCGACTCGCCGACCAGGGCCACGATCTCGCCCGGGCGGACGTCCAGATCCACCCCGTCCACCGCGCGCGCCTCGGCGTCGCCGCGCCGCCCCGGGAAGACGACCTTCACCTGCTCGGCGGAGAGCAGCGGGAGAGCGGCGCCGCCCGCCCCGTCGCGCCCCGTGACGGCCCCGTCCCCGACGGAAACCCCCAGGTCGCGCGCCCCGTGAGCCGCCCCGTCGCCCGCCCCGTCCCGCGCCCCGTCGCTCCGCACCGCACCCGTCTCCGCGCCGCTCATGACCCGCTCCCCGTCGTCTCCGAAACGCCCTTCGGCGCGGTCCCGTCGGCGGCCTCCTCAGCCGCCTCTCCCGCACCGTCCACCGCCCCGTCGTCCCCCACCCGCACGCACGCCGCCCGTCGCCCGGGCCCCGCCACGCGCAGCACCTGGTCCTGTGTCGCGCAGACGTCCAACGCCACCGGGCAGCGCGGATGGAACGCACAGCCGCCCGGCACCGCCGCCGGGTCCGGCGGATCGCCCGGCAGCCCGCGCGGCGCGTGCCGTGAGGCCAGGTCGCCGATGCGAGGGAAGGCGGAGGAGAGCGCCCGGCCGTACGGGTGCGCCGCGGCGGCGTGCACCGCCTTGGCGGGCCCCTCCTCGACGACGCGCCCCGCGTACATCACCGCGAGCCGGTCGCAGGTGTCGGAGAGCACCGCCAGGTCATGGCTGATCATGATGAGCCCGAGGTCCTGATCGGCGACGAGACCCTCGATCAGCCGCAGGATCTGCGCCTGGATCATCACGTCGAGCGCGGTCGTCGGCTCGTCGGCGATGACCAGCCGCGGGTCGCAGGCGAGCGCCATCGCGATCATGACGCGCTGGCGCTGCCCGCCGGACAGCTCGTGCGGGTACGCCTGGGCGCGGACGGCCGGCAGCCCCACCTGTTCCAGCAGTTCGCCCGCGCGACGCCGCGCGGCGGCCGGGGTGGCCTTGCGGTGCAGCAGGATGGGCTCGGCGATCTGGTCGCCGATGCGGTGCACCGCGTTGAGCGAGTGCATGGCGCCCTGGAAGACCACCGAGGCCCCCGCCCAGCGCACCGCGCGCAGCCGCCCCCACGACATGGTGCGGATGTCCTCGCCGTCCAGCAGGATCTCCCCGGAGAGCCGCGCCGTGGACGGCAGCAGCCGCAGCAGCGCCAGCGCCAGCGTCGACTTGCCGCACCCCGACTCCCCGGCGATCCCCAGCTTCTGCCCCGCCTCCAGCCGCAGGTCCACGCCCCGCACCGCCGGTACGGCGGGGGAGCCCGGGGTGCGCGCGTACGTCACCTCCAGGTTCCGTACCTCCAGCAGCGGCTTCCCGCTCCCCGTCGCTGCCTCGGGGGCGGCGGGTTCCTCATGTGTGTCATGTGCCGTCAACGCGAGACCCCCAGCTTGGGGTTGAGTACGGACTCGATGGCGCGCCCGCACAGGGTGAAGGCGAGGGCGACCAGCGCGATGGCCAGTCCGGGCGGTGTCAGGTACCACCAGTTGCCGGAGCTGACGGCGCCCGCCTCCCGGGCGTCCTGGAGCAGCCCGCCCCAGGAGACGACCGTCGGGTCGCCGAGGCCGAGGAAGGCCAGCGTCGCCTCGGTGAGGATCGCCAGCGAGATGACCAGGGTGGTCTGGGCGAGGACCAGCGGCATCACGTTGGGCAGCACGTGCCTGCTCATGATGTGCCCGTGCCCGCCGCCGAGCGCCCGCGCCCGCTCGATGTACGGCCGCGACTCCACGGCCAGGGTCTGCGCGCGGACCAGCCGCGCCGTGGTGGGCCAGGTGGTGACGCCGATCGCGAGGATCGTCGTCCACAGGGAGCGGGCCATCACCGTGGAGAGGGCGATGGCCAGCACCAGTGTCGGCATGACGAGGAACCAGTCGGTGACCCGCATGACGATCGTCGCGTACCAGCCCTTGAAGTGGCCGGCGGTGATGCCGACGAGCGCCCCGATCGCCACCGACAGGAACGCGGCGAGCAGCCCCACCATGAGCGAGACCCGGGTGCCCCACAGCAGCAGCGCCAGCAGGTCCCGTCCGAACTGGTCGGTGCCGAGCACGAACTCGCCGCTCGGCTCCTCCAGCGCCCCGCCCGTCGCGTCGGTGACGCTCCGCGACTCCTCACCGACCAGCAGCGGCGCAGACAGTGCCAGCAGCGCGATCGCCACCAGCACGGCGAGCCCGAAGACCCCGCCCCGGTGCGACCGGTACTGCCGCCAGAACCGCGCCACCGCGTGCCGCCGCCGCGCCCGGGCCAGCGCCCGCGCGCTGCGCGGCGCCGCCCCGTCCGCCGCCCCGTCCGCCGCGCCGTCCGTCGTCTCGTGCACAGTCATCGGCCCACCCGGGGATCGAGGAGCGGATAGATCACGTCGGCGAGGGTGTTCATCAGGATCACCGCGGCGGCGAAGAGGAAGAACAGGCCCTGCACCAGCGGCAGGTCGGGCACGCTGAGCGCCTGGTAGAACAGCCCGCCCAGGCCCGGCCAGGAGAAGACCGTCTCGACCAGGATGGCGCCGGCGACGGTGTTGCCGAGGTTGACGAAGAGCAGTGTCACCGTCGGCAGCAGCGCGTTGGGCACCGCGTGGCGGCGGCGTACCGCGTCGTCGCGGAGCCCCTTGGCGCGCGCCGTCGTCAGATAGTCGCTGCCCATCTCGTCCAGCAGCGAGGAACGCATCACCAGCAGCGTCCGTGCGTACTCCACCGCGACCAGGGTGACCACGGGCAGCACCATGTGGTGGGCGACGTCCAGGACGTAGCCGAAGCCGGACTCGCCGCCCGACTCCATGCCGCCGGTCGGGAACATGCCGGGGACCGGCCCGATCCCCACCGACAGCGTGATGATCAGCAGCAGCCCCAGCCAGAACGACGGCACCGAGTACAGCGTCAGCGCGAACGCCGTGCTGAACCGGTCCCCGAGCTTCCCGCTGCGCCACGCCGACCGCGCCCCGAGCCAGATGCCCAGCACCGTGTAGATGACGAAGGCGGTACCGGTCAGCAGCAGCGTCGCGGGGAGCGCCTCGGTGATCTTGTCGATGACGGGGGCGCGGAACTGGTACGACATGCCGAAGTCGCCGGTGAGGGCGTTCGCGCAGTAGTCGGTGAACTGCTGCCACAGGGGCAGGTCGAGCCCGAACTCCCGGCGCATCGCCGCGAGCTGCTCGGTGGAGACGGGGCGGCCCTGCGTCATGTGCTTGACCGGGTCGCCGGGGATCATGCGGAAGAGGAAGAAGCTGGTGACCAGGACGGCGAAGAGGGAGACCGCCGCGCCGGCCAGCTTGCCCGCGACGTAGCGGAGGTAGGCGGCGGTGGAACGCGAGCGGGGCCCGCGCCCCGACGGCCCGGCCTCGGCCGGACCGTCGGGGGCGGCACCCGGGCTCTTGACGAGAGCCGCGGTGCTGTCGGTGCTCATGGCCTATTCACGGTCCTCCGAGGTGGCCCGGCGCCGCAGCCCGAACAGGACTCCCGCCCCGATCACCAGGACCGCCGCCACGCCGATGCCGACCACCACGCCGGTGGAGACGCCGCCGGAGCCCTCGGACCCCGCGTCGTCGTCGGCGGGCACCGCGGACCACCAGCTCCAGTAGCCGTCCTGGCCGTAGATGTTGCCCGCGGCCTCGGGCATCGTGGTGATCGACTTGATCTGGTCGGTGCGGTACGCCTCGACGGCGTTCGGGTACGCCAGGACGTTCATGTACCCGGAGTCGTACAGCCGCGACTGCATCTGCTTGACCAGGCCGGCGCGCTTGGCCGGGTCGTACTCGGCGAGCTGCTGCCCGTAGAGCTTGTCGAACTCCTTGTCGCAGATGAAGTTGTCGGTGGCCGACGACTGCTTCGGCTTGGTGGGCAGGGCCGCGCAGGTGTGGATGCCGAGGACGAAGTCCGGGTCGGGGTTGACCGACCAGCCGTCGAAGGCCAGGTCGTACTCACCGGCCGACCACGGGTCGGAGACGTTGTCGAGGCAGTCGACCTTCAGGCCGATGCCCAGCTCGCCCCACCACTCCTGGAGGTACTTGCCGACCGCCTTGTCGTTGGGGTCGGTGGCGTGGCACAGGATGCGGAAGTCGAGCGGCTTGCCGTCCTTGCCGACCCGCTTGCCGTCCGCGTTCTTCTCGTACCCGGCGTCGTCCAGCAGCTTCGCCGCCCTCTTCGGGTCGTACGCCCGCTTCTGCTCCGCCGAGGGCTTCCAGAAGTAGTCGCCGAAACGGGGCGGTATGTACCCCTCGCCCTCGACGGCCTTGCCCTGGAAGACCCGGTCGACGACGGTCTCGCGGTCGACGGCGGTGAAGAGCGCCTCGCGGACCTTCGCGTCCTTGAGCGCCGGGTGCCCGTCGCCGAACTCCTCGCCGTCCTTGGTGCGCGCGCCCGGGTTGACCGCGAGGGCGAAGAAGCGCCGCCCCGGGCCCTCGTTGACCTTGATGTCGTCGGCCTTCGCCAGCGAGTTGGCCTGCGCCGGGGTCAGGCTCGGGCTGCCCGCGACGAAGGAGACCTCGCCCTTGCGGAGCGCGGCGACGGCGGCGTCCTGGTCCTTGTAGTAGCGGAAGACCAGCTCGTCGAATTTGGGGGCGCCGCGCCAGTAGTCCTTGTTGGCGGTGAGCTTGACGTAGCTGTCGCGCTTGTAGTCGCTCAGGACGAACGGCCCGTTGCCGACGATGGGGAAGTCCTGGTCGTTGTTGAACTTCGAGAAGTCGTCGACCTTCTCCCACACGTGCTTCGGGACGATCGGCACGTCCAGCGCCGTCATCGTCGCCTGCGGCTTCTTCAGCTCCACCACCAGCTTGTCGGCGCTGGGGGCGGTCACCTTCTCGAAGTTGTTGGTGAACGAGCCGTTGGCGGTCGCCGCGGCCTCGTCCTCCATCATCGTGTTGAAGGTCCAGGCGGCGTCCTCGGCGGTGACCTTCTCGCCGTCGGACCACTTGGCGTCGTCGCGGATGGTGTAGGTCCACGTCAGCTTGTCGTCGGACGACTCCCACCCGGTGGCCATCGCGGGCACCGTGGAGTTGTCCTTGGCGCTGTAGTTGGTGAGGAAGTCGTACATCAGCCGGCTGATGGAGGTCGACACCAGCGACTGCGCGAGGAACGGGCTCAGCGAGTCGACGCTCTGCGCGACGGCGACCGTGAGCGTCTTCTTCTCCCCGTCGTCGGCGGCCTGGGCCTCGTGCGGGGCCGGGTTGAGCGGCGTGGCGAGCCCCGCCGTCAGGGAGAGCGCGGCGACGCCCGAGGCCGCCAGCAGCCGGAGCCTGCCGCGCCGCCGGGGGGCCTCCTCGCGACCGCGCCGGGCGCGGGGAATCGATGAGCTGCCGTGCTGTTCTGGTCTGTCCATAGCTCGGGGACCTCGCGTCGTCGCTCGCACAGGGAAGGCCGCTTGATCATGAAGCGCCGTTGGGTGATGTGAGTGTCTACCAGCGCTGGTCTAAACATGTCAACGGTTCATGAACACAGTGTGGCCTGCGGTAACGCGCGGGAAACGGGGCGGTGTTGAGGACTTTTCCGCTCATTGGTCCAGTCCTCTGAAACGCCCTGCGCGGGGAGGATGCACGCGCTTCTCGCGCCTCCACCGGCACCCCGCGAACGCCAACCGGCCGCCACCCCGGGGAAGTTGGTCCCCTCGGAGTGACGACCGGCCGAACCTGACATCAACTGCTACTGCTGCGGCGGCTGTTCCCCTTCACCGGTCGGCGGCTGCCCCTGCGCGGGCCCCTGCCCCGGAGGCTGCCCGGGCGCCTGGTACGGCGCACCCGGCGCGGCGTACTGCCCGGGCTGCGCGTACGGCACCGCGCCCGGCGCCCCCGGCTGCTGCCCCCACGGGCCCGGCGGCTGCGCCGGGTAGCCGTAGCCGTCCTGCGGCTGCCCTGCGGGCGGCTGGGCCTGGGGCGGCTGCCCCTGCGGCGGGTACGGGGCGCCCTGCGGCGGCGCCCCCGCACCGTACACCGGGGGCTGCGGCCCCGCCGGAGGCTGCGGTGCCGGGTAGCTGTACCCCGGACCGCCCGGCTGCTGCGGCACCCCGCCCTGCGGGTACGGGGCCTGCGGCGGCTGCGACCCCGCCCCGGCCACCCCCGGCTGCTGCGCCTGCCCTGGCAGCGGCGGCGCCGCCACCGGCGGGGGGTTGCCGTCGGAGGTCCACAGGCCCTGCTGCTGCTGGGCCCGGGCGAAGTCCTCCGCGACCAGCGCCGACAAGTTGAAGTACGCCTCCCGGGTCTTGGGCCGCATCATGTCGAGGTCCACCTCGGCGCCGGCCGACAAGTGCTCGTCGAACGGGATGACGACCACCCCGCGGCAGCGCGTCTCGAAGTGCTGGACGATGTCGTCCACCTTGATCATCTTGCCGGTCTCGCGCACCCCGGAGATAACCGTCAGCGACCGCGACACCAGCTCCGCGTACCCGTGCGCAGACAGCCAGTCCAGCGTCGTCGAGGCGCTGGACGCCCCGTCGACCGACGGCGTCGAGATGATGATGAGCTGGTCGGCGAGGTCCAGCACCCCGCGCATCGCGCTGTACAGCAGCCCCGTACCCGAGTCGGTGAGGATGATCGGGTACTGCTTGCCCAGGACGTCGATCGCCCGCCGGTAGTCCTCGTCGTTGAAGGTGGTGGAGACCGCCGGGTCCACGTCGTTGGCGATGATCTCCAGCCCGGAGGGCGCCTGCGAGGTGAACCGCCGGATGTCCATGTACGAGTTGAGGTGCGGAATCGCCTGCACCAGGTCGCGGATGGTCGCCCCGGTCTCCCGCCGCACCCGGCGGCCGAGCGTGCCCGCGTCCGGGTTGGCGTCGATGGCGAGGATCTTGTCCTGCCGCTCGGTGGCCAGCGTCGCCCCGAGCGCCGTCGTCGTGGTCGTCTTGCCCACGCCGCCCTTGAGGCTGATGACCGCGATGCGGTAGCAGGAGAGGACCGGGGTGCGGATCAGCTCCAGCTTCCGCAGCCGCTCCGTCTCCTCCTTCTTCCCGCCGAGCTTGAACCGCCCGCCCGCGCCCGGCCTGCCGCTGCGGGCCTTCTGCTTGTTGTTGCGCAGCAGCCGGTCCGACGACAGCTCGACCGCCGCCGTGTACCCGAGCGGCGCGCCCGGGTTGGTCCGCTCCCGCTGGTCGTGCTGGACGGCCTGCGGCCACGCGGCACCGGCCCGCGGATCCACCGGCGCCTGCGGCGGCAGCGCCCCCGGGCCCGGGTAGGGCTGCTGCCCCGGGACGGGCTGCGGCTGCTGCGGCGGCGCCGGGTAGCCGTACGCCGGCCCGGGCGCCCCCTGCCGCGGCGCACCAGGCACCGGCTGCCCGCCCGGGGCCTGCTGCGCCGGGGGGAAGCCATAGCCGTCCGGCGCCTGCGGGGGAGCGGCGGGAGGCTGCGCCGCCCCGCCGGGGTGCGGCGCGGACGCCGGCGGGGCGTCCTGCGGGGGCACGGGGCCCGGGGCCCCTGCGGGCGCGCCGAACGGGGCGCCCGGCGCGACGTGCGGGGCCTGCGGCGATGCGACGTGCGGGGCCTGCGGCGCGGCGGAGGGCTGCGGGAAGCCGTACGCACCGGGGGCCTCGGCGGCCCCCTGCGCCGGGGCGGGCTGCCCTTCTGGCTGGGCGCCCGTGTGCTGCGGGGCCTGCGGCGGCTGCGCGGCCTGCGGGGCGGGCGGAGTCTGCGGTGCGGCGGGCCACGCGGGCGCGGCGGGCGGCTGGGCCGCCGGAGGGAAGCCGTAGCCCCCGGGGCCCACCTGCTGCGGCCCCTGGGGCGGGAAGCCGTACGCACCCTGGGCAGGGGTCTGCGGCGGCTGCGGGGCCTGCGGGGCGGGCTCAGTCCGCGGGGCGTCCGGCGCCGCGGGGACGGCGGGCGCCTGGCCCGCCTGCGGGAAGCCGTAGCCACCGGGACCACCCTGCGGTGCCCCCGGCCCGCCCTGCTGCGGGAAGCCGTAACCGCCCGCCGCGCCGGGCGCCTGCTGCGACGCCGGGGCGGGGCCGCCCTGGGGAGGCTGCTGGGGCGCCGGCTGCGCGGGCCACCCCGGCGGCGTCGCGGGCGGGGCGGGCGGTGCCGGCGGGACCGGGGGAGCCGCCGCTCCGGGCCACTGCGGCGCGCCGGGCGGCGTCGACGGGGCGCCCTCCGCGGGCGCGTAGGCGGCGGGCAGCGGCGGCAGCCCGCCCGGCTGCGGGGCAGGCGCGCCCGGCTGCGGGGCAGGCGCGCCACTCTGCTGCGCCCACGGCGGCGGTGCGTCCTGCGGGGCGGGCGGCGAGGCCGGGGCGGCGTCGCGCGGACCGTCCGACGGGGCGGCTGACGGGGCGGCCGACCAGGGCGTTTCCTCGGCCGGTCCGTCCTGCGCGCCGGTCTCCGGCGCCGACGGCGGGGCCGGGGTGCCGGGCGTCGCGGCCGCCCCGTGCTCGGCGTTGGCCGCGGCGTCGCGCCGGGCGATCTCCTGCTTGAGCGCCGCGGCGGAGAAGCGCATGGTGTCGCCGCTCTCCAGGTCGGCGGCGCCGGCCCCGCCCTGCGGCGCGGCCGTCTCCGCCTCGCTCTTCGGCGCGGGGGAGGCCTGCTCCGGACGGGGCGGAAGCCCCGGCAGGGCGCCTCCCTGCCCGGAGGGCTCGATCCGCGCGTGGGACGGCGGGACGAGCCCCGGCGCGGGCGTGTCCGCCCAGTTCGGGGCGAAGCCGCCGTTGAACGCCGGTCGTTGCGGCTCCCCCGCCCCGTCGCCGTCCTTCTCCCCGGACGGGGCGGCACCGTCGGCCGCCGAGGGGCGCGCCGCATCCGCACCGGCACCGGCACCGGAGCCCTTGTCCCCGTGGGTACCGTCGACCGGCCCCGGCGTACCGAAGCCTTCGGCGCTGGCCGCACCGGCTGCTTCCGCCGGACCACGGCCCAGCTCCCCATCACCCCTAGCGGAGTCCTCCCCGGCAGCCGGCCCGACGCCCTCGCCGGCACCGAAAGCGGAATCCGTCCCGGAACCACCACCGGGCGAACCGGCAGGGCCGGCGGAGGGCCTTGCGGACGGCGAGGGGAACGGCCGCGCGAACGACACGGGCCGCCCCGTACCCGCCGCACCGGAAGGCGGCACGGATGCCGACGACGCCGGAAGCGAGGCATCGGAAGCCGCTCCCGGCGGCGCCGTGACGGCATCGGAGTCCGCCACCGAAGAGGCTGCGTCAGAAGCAGGGGCCGAGGCAGAAACGGAACCGGAAGCAGAACTGGAAGCAGAACCGGAAGCGGAATCCACGGCGGAGAACGACGCCACGTCGGACGCACCGTCCACGTCCCCGGCCGCCTCCGCCCCCTTTTCTTCCTCCTGATCCTCCGCCATCAACTCGTCGAGAACCCCCCGCGCCTTGCTCCGCCCCTCAGCCGCCTCGTCGCTCAGGCTGCCCCCGGCCGGGGCCGAATCGGCCTCGTCCGCCGCGGAACCGGCGGCCACCACCGCGGCGCCACGCGCGCCCAGCCCGCCCGCCGCGAACGAGAAGTCGAAGTCGGTCGGCGACACGGGCGCACCGGCCGCCGGGCTCCCGCTCCCCGCCGCCTCGCTCTCCCGCGCCTCGTCGTCGGCCTCGTCCTCGTCGGCCACGTCCTCCTCGCCGTCCTCGTCCGTGCGGACCGAGTCCGCACCGAACGAGTCGACATCCAGCGAGTCCGCCCCGAAAGAATCCGGCCCGAGGGAGTCCGAGCCGCTCTCGCCCGCCGCACCCGCTCCGGAATCCGCCACGGCGCCGTCCCCCGCGGAGAGCGAGGTGCCCGCCGCCCCGTCACCGGCCCCGTCCGAGAAGGAAACGCCCAGCTCGCGCGCCCCGTAGGCCGCCCCGTCGCGCTCCGCGTCGGCCGCCCCGTCGCCGCCGTCCCCGGCCGCGTCGGCCGCCCCGTCGACCTCCGCCTCGTCCCCCGCGCCCTCCGGCCCGCGGTCCCCCGCGCCCCCGTCGGCGAACGGAGCGACCCCGCCGCTCGAAGAGGCTTCGGCCGTGTACCAGGCATCGGCGCTGAAGGTGAACTCGCCGGTCGTCTCGGCGGCGGACTCCACGTCGGCCTGATCATCGACGGGTGTGTTGCCGCCCCCGCGGAACCCGTCCCGATCGCTGCTCACAATGCCTCCTGGTGTGGTCGTGCACCCTCATGTCGTGCGGCGGGGTGTCGTGTTCGCGGGCTCCGGTGCGTTCCGCGACCGCTGCCCGGCCGCTCTGCGGCACGCCTCCACGGACACAGCGCCCCCGCCCAGCCTAATCACCGGCCCGACCACCCCGGCAGCTCCCGCCGGTCACAACTCGCCTCGGAGCGGGGCGATTTCCGCCCCGGCATGGCATATGTGCGCAAGAAGGCGAACCGTGCCACGGGCAACTCGGGTCAAATCCGGGCCCGTCCACACACCATCACCACAACTCCCCGCGCCCGACACCCCGCGGCGGACACCGCCCCGCCGCCCGCCACCGGACGCACCGGAACCCGGGAACGCGAAAGGCACGCCCCGCCTTGGGCGGCACGTGCCCTCGCCGCACTCCCCGGGTCTCCCGGACCGGCCCCAGGTGCCGTACTCGCGCCCCTACTTGAGGTCGAACTCCCCGTCCCGTGCCCCCAGTACGAAGGCGCGCCACTCGGCCTCCGTGTAGCGCAGCACCGTGTCCGGGTCGAGCGAGGAGCGCATGGCCACGCCGCCGCCCGGCAGGTAGGCGATCTCGACCCGCTCCTCGTGCTCCTCGGCCCCGGGCGCGCTGATCCACTCGACACCCGAGATGTCCAGCGCGTACAGCTCGTCCTTCTCCTGCTGAGTCCCCATTGCCTGTTCCCTCTCCCGACCCGACGGCGAAACCGGCCGCCCAGTCTGCCGTGCCCCGCCCCGGCCCACCACCTCCTTCCGGCGGACGCCCCCCGAAGGAGCGGACGGCCGCGACTTCGCGACGGGAGCGCCCGCGACCTCGTAAGAGCCCGCCCGCGTACCCCCGCCTCCACCCGCGCGCCCAGGTCAACCCCGTGCCCGCCCCGTCACCCGGCCCGCCCCGGCCGGCGGCGTCACCCCCTCCCCGCCCCTGCTACTCTGTCCGAGGCCGTCTGTGCCCACGTCCCGAGCCCCGCGTTCGACACGCGGTCCCGGACGACCGGACGGATCCATCCGCCTCCCGAGTCACCGAAGCCTCCCCTGAGACGAAGACCAGGGGCGCTCGGAGGCAAGCGAAGACATCACAGAGGAGTACGCGTGTCGCTCGACGCCGCTACGAAGAAGCAGATCATGACCGAGTTCGCCACCAAGGAGGGTGACACCGGCTCCCCCGAGGTCCAGGTCGCCCTGCTGTCGCGCCGGATCTCGGACCTGACCGAGCACCTCAAGACCCACAAGCACGACCACCACTCCCGTCGTGGTCTGCTGATCCTGGTCGGTCAGCGCCGCCGCCTTCTCCAGTACCTGGCCAAGAAGGACATCCAGCGCTTCCGCGCCCTGGTCGAGCGCCTCGGCATCCGCCGTGGTGCCGCGGGCGCCAAGTAAGACATCGTGGAGGGAGCGGTTCCCCGCCTGAGGGGACCGCTCCCTTTGCCGTACGTGCGCCCCGGCCCGCCTTCTTTGTAGGCTGGTGGCACGCGTAAGAGCAGGACGAGCTGACCACAGCTGCGCGTACCGTACGTATGCGTACGGTGGTCGCCGGGCACGTAAGACACGTGCCCGGTAAGGCCCGGGCACACCCCGGGCGAGACGAGGGGACGCGTTCCGCGCCGCCGCCGGTCCTCGGTAGTGGCTCCCGGAAGCACCGCGCGAGCGGGGCACCGAGGGCTTCGATCGAAGACCGGCCCGCAACTGGAACGCTCCCCGCCCGTCCCCGCGCCACACGGGCCAGGGACGAAGACGAGGAGAGCACGCGAGTGGAGAACGAGACCCACTACGCCGAGGCCGTCATCGACAACGGCACCTTCGGCACCCGCACCATCCGCTTCGAGACGGGCCGCCTGGCCAAGCAAGCCGCCGGCTCCGCCGTGGCGTACCTGGACGACGACACCATGGTGCTGTCGGCCACCACCGCTTCCAAGAAGCCCAAGGACCAGCTGGACTTCTTCCCGCTGACCGTGGACGTCGAGGAGCGGATGTACGCGGCCGGGAAGATCCCCGGCTCCTTCTTCCGCCGTGAGGGCCGGCCCTCCGAGGACGCGATCCTCACCTGCCGCCTGATCGACCGGCCCCTGCGCCCCTCCTTCCGCAAGGGCCTGCGCAACGAGATCCAGATCGTCGAGACGATCATGGCGCTCAACCCCGACCACCTCTACGACGTGGTCGCCATCAACGCCGCCTCCTGCTCCACGCAGCTGGCGGGCCTGCCCTTCTCCGGCCCGATCGGCGGCACCCGTGTCGCGCTGATCAACGGCCAGTGGGTCGGCTTCCCGACCCACACCGAGCTGGAGGACGCCGTCTTCGACATGGTCGTCGCCGGCCGTGTGCTCGACGACGGCGACGTCGCGATCATGATGGTCGAGGCCGAGGCCACCGAGAAGACCATCCAGCTGGTCAAGGACGGCGCCGCCGCCCCGACCGAAGAGGTCGTCGCCGCCGGTCTGGAAGCCGCCAAGCCCTTCATCAAGGCGCTCTGCAAGGCCCAGTCCGACCTCGCCGCCAAGGCCGCCAAGCCCACCGGCGAGTTCCCGATCTTCCTCGACTACCAGGACGACGTCCTGGCCGCCCTCACGGACGCCGTCGAGACCGAGCTCGCGCAGGCGCTGACCATCGGCGGCAAGCAGGAGCGCGAGGCCGAGCTGGACCGCGTCAAGGCCGTCGCCGCCGAGAAGCTGCTCCCGCAGTTCGAAGGCCGCGAGAAGGAGATCTCCGCCGCGTACCGCGCGCTGACCAAGACCCTGGTCCGCCGCCGCGTCATCAAGGACAAGGTCCGCATCGACGGCCGCGGCGTCACGGACATCCGTACGCTCGCCGCCGAGGTCGAGGCCATCCCGCGCGTGCACGGCTCGGCGCTGTTCGAGCGTGGCGAGACCCAGATCCTGGGCGTCACCACCCTCAACATGCTCCGCATGGAGCAGCAGCTCGACACCCTCTCCCCGGTGACGCGCAAGCGCTACATGCACAACTACAACTTCCCGCCGTACTCCACCGGCGAGACCGGCCGCGTCGGCTCCCCCAAGCGCCGCGAGATCGGCCACGGCGCCCTCGCCGAGCGCGCCCTGGTCCCGGTCCTGCCGACCCGCGAGGAGTTCCCCTACGCGATCCGCCAGGTCTCCGAGGCCCTCAGCTCCAACGGCTCCACGTCGATGGGCTCGGTCTGCGCCTCGACCATGTCGATGCTGAACGCCGGTGTGCCGCTCAAGGCCCCCGTCGCCGGTATCGCCATGGGCCTGATCTCCCAGGAGATCGACGGCGAGACGCACTACGTCACCCTCACCGACATCCTCGGTGCGGAGGACGCCTTCGGTGACATGGACTTCAAGGTCGCCGGCACCAAGACCTTCGTCACCGCGCTCCAGCTCGACACCAAGCTCGACGGCATCCCCGCCTCGGTCCTGGCCGCCGCGCTGAAGCAGGCCCGCGACGCCCGCCTCCACATCCTCGACGTGATGAACGAGGCCATCGACGTCCCGGACGAGATGTCCCCCAACGCCCCGCGGATCATCACCGTCAAGATCCCCGTGGACAAGATCGGCGAGGTCATCGGCCCCAAGGGCAAGATGATCAACCAGATCCAGGAGGACACCGGCGCCGACATCACGATCGAGGACGACGGCACCATCTACATCGGTGCCTCCGACGGCCCGGCCGCCGAGGCCGCCCGCGCCACGATCAACGGCATCGCCAACCCGACCATGCCGGAGGTCGGCGAGCGCTACCTGGGTACGGTCGTCAAGACCACCACCTTCGGCGCCTTCGTCTCCCTGCTCCCCGGCAAGGACGGACTGCTGCACATCTCGCAGATCCGCAAGCTCGCCGGCGGCAAGCGCGTGGAGAACGTCGAGGACGTCCTCGGCGTCGGCCAGAAGGTCCAGGTCGAGATCGCCGAGATCGACTCCCGCGGCAAGCTCTCGCTGATTCCGGTCATCGAGGGCGAGGACGAGAAGGACGACGCCTCCTCGTGACGTCCCGCACCTCCCGGACGACGGCCCGCGCCACCACCC